>DASYGR010000241.1:0-10499 GCA_035999525.1 Terriglobales bacterium | reverse complement strand
ACGCTGTCGAGATTAACTGAAAGTGTTTTTCGCCATTGCTTGTCGGACATCTCGTCAACCGGCATATCTTCCGCGGGCCAGACGCCATGATTTGCTACGAGAATGTCGAGGCGGCCAAATCGCTTCACTGTCGCTGCTATGAGTTCCTTTGCAGTGGCTATTCCAGAAAGGTCGCACTCGATGGCGGCACATCTGTCGCTTCCAATTTCCTCGACTAGTTTTTCGGCTTGAATCCTTGCCTTCTGATAGTTGAACAACACAAGAGCTCCGGCCGCCACAAATAAACGGACCGTGGCTGCGCCGACTCCGCGAGATCCTCCGGTGATGAGAGCGACTTTGCAGGATAGCGATAGATTTATTCCAGGGTTTATGGGCATGAAGAGTCAAACAGGTCTACAGATTCGATGAGGCCTTTTCCGCTTTCAGCTCGCGTACGAGAATCCGGACCAACATTCCATCAAATCGAACGCCGCTCATTTTCCCCAGTTCGAGAAGAGCCTGGTCAGTGCTTTTCGCGTTGCTAAAGGTGCGATCGGAGGTCATGTTTACGTACGCGTCCGCCACCGAGAGGATGCGCGCCCAGAGTGGAATTTCCTCACCACGAAGCCCGGCCGGATAGCCCGTGCCGTCAAAGGCTTCGTGATGGCACTCGATCGCTTTCACCATCATTCCGCTGCGGGGCAATGTGGCAATGATTTCCGATCCTACGCGGGCATGCATTTTTACCAGATAGAATTCGTCATCGGTAAGGGGGCCGGGCTTGTTCAGAATTCGCTCTGGGACAATAATTTTTCCAACGTCATGCACTCTGCCCGCGAATGTGAGTTCAGCAATCTCCTCAGCAGAAAACGCCAGCGCACGCGCCATGACCTCACAATAATGGCTTACCATTTCTCCGTGACCGGCTCCGCTCAATTCACGTAGTTCCGCTGCATGGGTTAAGGCGGTAATGGATTCTTTCAGCAATTGCTGGTTGCAGCCTTCATCAGTCCCACAAAACTTCTGAAGCGTATTGATCAGTTCTTCCAAATGCTCGGGGCCGGTATGCTCCCGTTGGAGGAAACCCTCGATGTATCCGGAGATAAGCTGGCGCTGAACGGCACCGTTTTCGTCACCACCAAACTGTTCAGCAGTCGAAACCTGGTCGCCCCCGGCGTGCTTGGAAACATACATGCCGGCGTCGGCGACCCGGATAATGTCCTCACTGGAAAAGCCATGAACCGGAAAGCTGGCTACGCCGAAACTGCCCGTAACGTGGTGTTCGCTAAGCATTGGATCGGTGGCCAGCCACAAGCGCAGGCGCTCCGCCAGTATTTGCGCCTGCTCCACGCCAGTTTCGGGCATGAGGATAATGAACTCATCTCCTCCATAACGCGCAACCACGTTGGACTGCCGGCACTTTTGCTCGAGCAGGCGGCCCACCCGCACCAGCACAAGGTCGCCCTCAAGATGCCCCAGGCTGTCGTTTACTTCCTTAAATTTGTCGAGATCAATCAATACCACTGAAAATGGCCGACCGGAGCGCGATGCGCGCTTCCACTCGGATGACAATGCTTCCCAGAAAAATCGTCGCGTCTTGATTCCGGTGAGTCCATCGGTGATGGACTGCTGCTGAAGCTTCTGGAAGACAAACGAATTGTGAAGTGCAGTCGCGAGCAAGTCGGCCAGCGTATTCATGACCAGGACATCCTGCGGCGTAAAGGCATCTTCGTTTCGGCTCTCGACGTTGAGGACTCCCATCAGGCTGTCCCCATAGGTGATTGGCATGCACAATACGGCGCGGGATTCCGGCAAAATGCCTTGAAGATGCCCATCGGCGGTCGTTTGTATTAAAGCTGTTTCGCCGGTGCGCGCCACGCGTCCTAAAATTCCAGTACCAAGTGGTATTCGCTTGCCGAGAGCTTTCGCTGTAGTACCAGCTTCCGCCTTGATCTCGATATCCTTGGTTGCATAATCAAGAATGCCAATGCCGATGTGGTCAAAATTAAAATTGCGCTGGATGTGTCCCACAATTTCGGCCAGCATTTGCTCGGCATCTTCGCTCGAAATCGCAGTCTTGGAAATATTGTTGAGAAACGCGAATTGCTTTGAGCGGCGTTGCTCTTCGGCAAAGAGCCGGGCGTTTTCGACAGCAACTGAAACTTGACCGGCCGCCGTCTGAAGAATTTCCAGATCGCGCTGTTCGAACACGAACTCGCGGTCCGGGCTGCTTGCAACCATGACGCCTTCGGACTTTCCTGCAAATACTATCGGCACGCCGCAGAAGGATTTAGACGGGCGGCTTGATACAAAGGTCGTCCCCAGTCGCTCCCGGACCTTGTCAATTTCTGAGCTGATCAAGAGCGGCTCGCCCGTACGGATAATGTGTTCAGTCAGGCCGTTATCCATCTTCCGCGAGTGCTTCGGCAGAACAACTCCGTTCTGAATTTCCAACTCGAAGCGCAGATTATCACCGTCCCGAAACGCGACGAAGAAATTGCTGGTATCAAAAATGCGTCCCAACTCTTCCTGGATAGCACGCAAAACTTCGTCTTGATCGAGGCGCGAGCTGATGACTTGCCCGATCTGTGTAAGTAACGCGTATTCCTTCGTGCGGCGCTGCGATCCGTGCATTATCACGTAGTTTTCGAGCGTCAATCCGATTTGGAGGGCGAGTCCAATCAGAAGCCGCAAATTCGAAGCGCCAAAAACACGGCGCTCAGCGTGAGGAAATAAGATGACGCCGAAGTTATGTTCCCGGGTTTGCAGGCTTACCGCGGTCAGATTTTGGATGCCGGAGTTTTTCAGTATCCTGTGGAATTGTTCAAACCCTCCCCCCGGTAGCGCGGGAAGAGGCTCCGCCATGTCGGAAACGTTCTGAAATGTGACGAAACCCCCACGACGGTAGGCAAGCTCTTGGACGTACTCTCCGGCCCCGCTTTTCTCGAGTTCACCCAGGAATTCCGCAGAAAATCCCCGCTGCACGGATGGCAAAATCGCGCGCCAGCGTTCAGAGATGCAAATGACCGCGCGCTCAGTTGGAAGAGGAGCGACCAGGCGGTCCAAAATACTCTGCATTGTGGGAACCAGATCCTCGGCTGAGAGCAGCCGTGTGGGGTCCACGCCCAACGATGAAAAAGCCAGCGCGTTCTCTTGAACTGCGTCGCGCTCGTTTTCGAAAAGGACCATGACCATTGCAATTCCCAGCAGCATTTGCGGGATGGGCCCAAGAATGTCTCCGGTGATACCAAAGGTGGAAGCCACGGGAATCCGGAACTGGCCGAAGGCGATGAGAATTGCCCAAAAAGCCAGGGAGAGCGCCAATAGCGTAAACGCCAGCGAATTCTTACGGCTACCGAATTTGTAAAAATAAAACGAACAATAAAGAAGAACGGCCGCGAGACCAATCTCTACCCGAAAATGAGGTGCGATAAGGGCTTCAGGACGAAAGGCGCCGCCCACCATGTGCACCCTCAAATTCCAGCAGGCAAGACCGAATCCCGCAACGGCAAGTATGATTTCATACCAGCGAATCCGAAATTTCTCGCGGCGCTGCGACCCGGACGGCCGGTGCATCAGGCGTGTGGAGACCAGGATACAAATCGCCATTGCCACCAACAGCAATGAAGTGAACAATGATGTGACCGCGGTATACCCACGGAAAATGCCCCAGGCGTCCAGCGCGAAGTGCAAGGTATACGCGGCCCAGCCGAGTTGCCAGGCGCGAAAATATGCCTGCCGGCTCTGCTCGTAAAGATAGGTGAAGACAAGGAACAACAGGAGAGCGACGACTCCCGGCACAATCACCACGCCAATAGCTATGCTGTTCATCCGGCTGAAAAGACTATCCTGATGCTATTTTGAAACATCCCACTGATGATATTCTTCATGTTTTCACAGAGATTGAAGCAAGACAATAGCCTGCTGGACGATGGACCTTTGCTCTTATTTTGGGCCGGGCTGGCGCCAAAACTCCGGTCCTGAGGTGACTCCGCACGGCCTTGGGATGTGAAGTTGCTGTTCTTATGCCTCTATTAACCCCTAATTTGGGCGTACCGGCCGCAATCGCAGGCTCGCGCCCACGTGTGCGCTTTGCACCGTCTCCCACCGGTTACTTGCATGTCGGCGGCGCCAGAACCGCGCTGTTCAACTGGCTCTATGCGCGTCACCACGGGGGCACCTTTATTCTGCGCATTGAGGATACGGATGCCGAACGTTCGACTGCGGAAATGGTGGAAGGTATTTTGCAAGGGATGCGCTGGCTCGGGTTGAATTGGGATGAGGGTCCCTTTTATCAAACACAGCGAGTGGAAATTTACCGGAAGATTGCAGCGGAATTGCTGGCCTCGGGGCATGCCTATTATTGCTTCTGCTCCAAAGAGGAATTGGAAAGCCGCCGAGCGCGAGCTGCGCAAGAGGGCCGTCCTTCGCGATACGAGCGGACGTGCCGGAAAATTTCCCATGAAGACGCCTCCCGGCGTCAGTCGGCAGGGGAAGGCGCTGTAATTCGTTTTAAGGTGCCGGAATCCGGAGGTACCGCTTTCGAGGACGCGGTTTTTGGGCGAGTCGAGTTCGCAAACGCAGAAGTGGAGGACTTCGTCCTTCTGCGTTCGGACAATGGCCCTACTTATCACCTGAGCGTCGTTGCGGATGATGTTGATATGAGAATCACGCATGTGATCCGAGGGGCCGATCATATTTCGAACACGCCCAAGCAAGTGATGTTGTACCGGGCCCTTGGTGTTCCCGAGCCGATATTTGCGCATGTTCCCTTGATTCTTGGACCGGACAAGACGCGTCTAAGCAAACGGCACGGAGCGACGAGTGTGCTTGCTTATCGGGAGGAAGGGATTGTCCCGGAAGCGTTCCGCAATTTCCTTGCGATGTTGGGTTGGACTCCGCCGGAAGGAACGCCCGAAATTCTGGGAGATGAGCAATTAATTTCTTTATTTGATCTGAACGCCATATCCCGCTCTGATGCGGTATTCGATCGCGCTAAGCTGGACTGGTTCAATACTGAATACATTCGGTCTTATCCGGCGGAGAAGTTGTTACCGCTTATCGAGGAAGAATGGGCCAAGGCCGGTTTTAAAAATCAAATTCACGACAGGAAATCACTGCTCACGACAATTGATCTGTTGAAACCGCGCGCCCGGAGTCTGAAAGACTTCGCAACCTCGTTCCGTGCCTTTTTCACGGATGACTTCGAAGCCGATTCCGCGGCTGTAACAAAATTCTTAAATGATGCATCCGTGCGTCAGATCCTGGTGGAACTCGGGAATCGGTATGATGCTTGTGACGATTTCAGCGAACCATCCGCGGAAAGATTGCTGCGGAATCTCGCGGCCGAAAAAAATATCAAGGCGGGAGCATTAATCAATGGCGCAAGAGTGGCATTGACAGGGCAGGCCGTAGCCCCGAGCTTGTTCGCGGTGATGATGGTTCTGGGAAAAGAAAGAACGGCCAAGAGGCTGAAAGAGATTCGATTCTAGATTATTTCGCAGCGAGTCTCCTCTACCGGTGCACGTTCGGGCTCTGTGCGGGGTTTTTCTTCGGGGCAGCGGCTCCCTTTACTACTTTTACCTCAAATTCAACCGGCAACTTCTTCGGCGGATAACAGGCCGCATTGTCGCAAGCCTGATATTTTAATTCCCCGCGGAAAGAGTATTTTCCCGGCAGCACGGAAGCCAATGGCCGCACCGTTACCGACAAATCAAATGGTCCGGTATAGACGCTGAGCTTTTCGTCGGGGGCGAATGAAAGACTGGCGTCAATACCGGGAGGATAAGTGACCTTCCCAACAATAATGTCGGTTGGCGGATCCAGCTTTAGGTCTGTGGGGATTAGATACTCCTCTTTCGGAGTGTTGGAATTGATATGGAAGCCGGACGCCACTCGAAATCGCAATGCGACGGTTCCTGATTTACCGCGTGTCACGCTCTCAATCGGAACCGGCGACATTGTGACGGAAGGCGATTTTCTGCCGAAGGATTCTTGCGCAACGGCTTGAGCAGAGAGTAGTGCAATCAGAACCAGTACGGTTTTCGATTTATTCATAGGGTTGTTGTCGCTTTTTACGCTTGCGATCTGAATATCCTGGTCACGCTAGAGGCCTGTCTTCTGCGCTTGCACATTCTGACCTTGCGCCAGCGCCTTCTTAATGTCGTCCTCGATCTCGCCTCGTCCTTTAATCCCCAAGACTTTGTCCACGATTTTGCCGTCGCGTCCGATATAAAAAGTGGTCGGAAGAAATGGAAGTCCTCCATAGGAATCGGCGACTTCATCCTTCCCAATCACAACCGGGTAATTCACACCCATTTGCTGCGCGAACTTTGCAATTTCTTGAGGGCCAGCGTCATCCATTGCGACACCCAGCACCTGCAACCCCTCAGGGGCATACTTCTTTTGTAAGTCCACAATCCAGGGCATTTCAACCTTGCAGGGCTCGCACCACGTCGCCCAAAAGTTCAGCAGAATTGCCTTGCCGCGAAAATCGGAAAGGTGCACCGTCTTACCATCGAGGGATTGAAGAGCAAAGTCAGGCGCGACTTTCATTCCAGTCGTTGTTGCTTGAGGAATGGGAGATGAATGCCGCGACTTTCGTATGCCAAACACCAGCATAAGAGTAATGACCATTACTACGACAATGATGACGACTGGATCACGTTTCACGAAAACTCCCTCTTCGCTCATAGAGAAAATCGCCTTAAGAATGAAAAATAATTTGCCAGCAGAGTGAACCGGCCGAAAATCAAAAGAATCCCAAGCGCAATCAGCAAGCCGCCACTGCCCACTTCCAACGCGTGCATATGTGTCTTAAACCGACTGTAAAACTTCAGGAAGCGCTCGATTCCGAGAGATGTGAGCAGGAATGGCACGGCCAGCCCCAGTGAATAGACAGAGAGTAAAAGGACGCCTTTCGCCACCGAATCCTGGGCGGCGGCAAAACCTAGAATGACGGACAGGATTGGCCCCACACAGGGAGTCCATCCAAAGGCAAATGCGAATCCGATCAGGAAAGCGCCTCCAACCGTGCTGCCGCCCTTCATGTTATGCAGGCGTTTGTCAGAGTAAAGCGCATTAATTCGCAGAATGCCGGTCAGATGTAAACCGAAAAGGATGATAACGACTCCGGCGACCTGCCCCAGCACTGACTTGTAACGGGCCATCACCTGGCCGACTTCGGTGGAAATCGCTCCCAGAGCAATGAACACGGTGCTGAAACCCACAATGAAGGCTACTGAGTTCAGCATTACTTTGCGCAACAATCCTGTCTGCTGCGACTTGAGTTCCTCGATGCCAACCCCCGAGATTAGGGACACATAGCCGGGAACCAGCGGAAGCACGCAGGGCGACAAAAACGAAACCAGGCCCGCGACAAAAGCCGCTATAGGAAGAGGCAATGTTGACATTGGGGCTATTCTACCTGCCAGCGGACGACTCCACCAATGGGGGCGGGCAAACTTAAGGCTCTGCTACCATCCGATAATGCCACTGGTCGAAATTAGCCGTTTGACCAAGGTTTTCTCCCTCGGCGAGTCTATCTTCGGCGGAGGCGCCACAGGAGAAGTTCGCGCCGTGGACGATGTTTCTCTCAGCATTGAGCAAGGAGAAACGTTGGGTCTGGTCGGCGAATCGGGATCAGGGAAGAGTACTCTCGGAAGGCTTGTTCTGCGGCTTATCGAGCCGACCTCAGGCAGCATACGTTTTGATGGCAACGAGCTTCTTCCTGCGAGCCGCCCGGAAATGCGACGCCTGCGCCGCGATATGCAAATCATATTTCAGGATCCCTTTGGGTCGCTCGATCCTCGTATGAAGGTGGAAGATATAGTCGGCGAGCCACTGATTATTCATAAAGAGGCTTCCAAGAAAGGCAAGGACGAAAGACTTACCAGCTCAGCTCGCCGCATTCGAGTGAGTGAATTGCTCGGTGCCGTGGGACTCGATGAGTCAGCAATGCACCGCTTTCCACATGAATTCAGCGGAGGACAGCGACAGCGCATCGTAATTGCACGAGCACTGGCTTTGCGGCCAAAGTTTATCGTCGCGGACGAACCGGTTTCCGCCCTGGACGTTAGCGTGGGTGCGCAAATCGTCAATCTTCTGGCGAAATTGCAGCGCGAGTTTGGGCTGACGTACTTATTCATCTCGCATTCCATGCCGGTGGTTCGATATCTCGCAAATCGAATCGCCGTAATGTATCGCGGCAAAATCGTTGAAGTGGGAACGACCGAACAAGTTACATCAACACCTAAACATCCTTACACGCGAAGTTTAATTGAGGCCACCCCTGCGGTCTCGATTCGAACTGCTTCGACTTGATGGGGTGCTGGCTACCTGGCACACATTCTAGTCGCTGGGGTGTTTTCTGAGTTTTACGACCACCTTAGTCGCAAAGTGTTCCAAGGCGGGGGCAAGCCGAAGCATTCGGGCGCTTACCTTGTGGGAAAAAGAGCTAGTTGATCGAACCATGAACCGCTCAACTAAAGGAACGAATGGAAGGCGAAAATATCGTTCGCCTTCGATCGTGAAGCGCTCCGTTATGGAGTTGAATTCTGCCCGGGTAAGTGGACCCTCGAATTCCGAAACGCCCCTCGCCGATGGGAACAGCCTTCTAAGGCCCTCATAGAGGCGCGAGAATCGGATGGGTTCGGACAGAACGACAAAGCCGCCCTTTTTCAAAATTCGCCACATTTCGTCGTGTACCCGGCCGACTTCGAGATGGTGAATCAGCGCAACACAGAAAATTACATCAACAGACTCGCTTTCGAAGCCTGTTTCGTACGCGGAACCAATACGCACAGTGGCGGCGGCCGCGGCGATTTCAATTCTCTTCTTCGCCAACTGAATCAGGTCAGGAGAAAGATCAATTCCGATAACTTTAGCTCCACGTTCCGCAAGCGGAATGAGATTTTCTCCTTTTCCGCAGCCAAGATCGACCACAGTCTTGCCCCGAATGTCGCCGAGCAGGTGAAAGGCATATTCCAAGACCCAGGGAGTGTCTGGCTGGGGGTCAAGATAGCGCTCGACCTGGGCACGACTCACGGGGCTAAAAGGGAATTTCCGCGCTTCTTCTGCGCTGCGAACAATTTCGGCCCATTCGCGTCCCTTGGCGCTCGTATCGGAGGGGATCATTCAGGAAAGCAGTCCTCGAAACCTGAGGTGCATTCTACCAGAGCGCAAACCGATCATCTGGAAAGGTCTTCTTGTTTGCTTTCTGTCGTCAAGCTACAATGCGTCTCGGCAAACGGAGGATAACGCATGGCCGCTTTACCCGTAACTCCCTTATCCGCTCCAGAACCTGTTTCCGCTCTTTCTGAACCGCAGCGCATCATTGACACATTTATCGCTCCCACAAAAACCTTCACCGACTTGCGGCGCAGCGCCCAATGGTGGGCGCCGTTTTTGCTGATGGTCATCTTTTCTGCGGTGTTCGTTTATGTCGGCGGGCAAAAAGTGGGATTCCGCAAGGCGATGGAAAATCAGATGCGGGCGCAGCCGAAGCAGCAGGAGCAAATAGAGCAATTGCCCCCGGATCAACGCGAACAGAGGCTGGAAACAGGGACGAAAATTACGAAAGGTATCTCCTATGCGTTCCCAGCGATACAGCTCTTGATCCTGGTGATCATCGCCGCGATTTTGTTTGCAACGTTCAAGTTTGCCGCCGGAGCCGACGTCTCGTTTAAAGTTTCGCTGGCGATTGTGATCTATGCGAGTTTGCCAGGCCTGCTGAAAATTTCTCTTGCGCTAGTATCGCTATTGGCGGGCGCGAGTCCCGATTCATTTACTTTCCAAAATCCGGTGGCCACAAATCCGGGATACTTCCTGAATCCTGCGGATTCGCCATTTCTTTATAGCCTCGCTTCTTCATTCGACGTGTTTCTGATTTGGACGCTGGCGCTCACGGCGATTGGGTTCACTTGCGTCAGCCGGGTGAAACGCGGAACGGCATTTGCGATCGTGTTCGGATGGTGGATTGTCTTCGCGCTGATCGGGGCTGGATTAGCGTCATTGGGCTAGGGAAGATCCTAATATCAGACTAAAGGAGTGCATTGGATGAAGCAGTTTCTGGCTGTTGTCAGTTTGGCCCTACTTGCGCTGCCAAGTTTGGCGCAGGAGAACAAGAACCCGGTCACCTCTGTGGTGAAAGACCTGCTCACGCGCGAGCATAAGAATCTCGTGGCTGCCGTGGAGGAGATGCCTGCGGACAAATTCAGTTTCAAGCCGACTCCATTGCAGGAGACATTTGGACATCTGGCCATGCACATCACGCAGGCGAATAATTTTCTCTGCGCCAAAGCGGGAGACGTGCCCGAGCCGAAGACGGAAGAATTAAAGGACACTGACAGCAAAGAAAAACTGGTCGCCGCGCTCAAGGCGTCTTTTGATTTTTGCGAAAGCGCTGTCAGCAAAGCCGACGACTCCAAACTCGGCGACACGATCGAAGGATTCGGCGGCCGCAAGCAACCACGAGCCTGGGCCTGGATTGGAATGGCCAGCAACTGGTCGGACCACTACGC
>DASYGR010000215.1:0-23131 GCA_035999525.1 Terriglobales bacterium | reverse complement strand
AAGTGAGGACACGTGTCCCTATGTGAATCAGAAGATACTCATGTCGGAGGTTATTTGCGCGCCTGATATATATTGTCCCCAAGAGCATTTTTCATCCATGAAATCCCATTCATGACGAAACGCAAATCACAAGGCGCCTACATGATTTCGGCGGTTGCGGAGATGTACGGAATTCATCCGCAGACCCTCCGCCTTTACGAGCGCGAAGGATTGCTTAAGCCGTCCCGAACCGAAGGCAATACCCGCCTCTATACCGACGAAGACCTGCAACGCCTGGAGTTTATTTTGTCTCTGGCGCGTGACTTGGGCGTGAACATTTCTGGCATGGCGATCATCCTGCAAATGCGCGAGCGCATGGAAGAGATGCAGCGGCAGATTCAGGATTTCGTAAAATATATTCAGGAAGAAGTGCTCGCCCGCGCCAGTGCGGCCACGGACGCGTCCAAGGGAGCAATCGTTCATTTGCGGCATCCCTTTATTACTCCGGCAAGCACGGTAACCAAAGATAAAAAGCGCTAACGCACTTCGAACCGTGCACCCGTACGCGGTTAAGAGGGATCAATGGTTGCCTCATCCACCAGCATGATCGGGATATCGTCGCGGACGGGATAGACACGGCGGCATTCGTTACACTTCAGGCTGGCGCCATCTTCTTTCTGCGCCAACGGCTTCTTGCACACTGGACACACCAGGATGTCCATCAATTCTTTAGTAATCATCGCAACATTGTACGCTTTGGCCGGAATTGCCTACTTGATGGTTTCGATAAGAAGCGCGAGAGATTTTGCCTGGCTTTTGGATAGCCCTTTTAAACGTGAATTCAAATGAGCATAACTTTCGGACTCTTGCTTTTTGTTCTCTACTTTAATAGATTTAGCCAACCCTGTCCGGAAGGATGTTACTCAGGAGAAGTCATGAGTCGTAATCAGTACCGATCTTTACTGGTCATAATTATAATTTTGTGTTTTGCCAATTTGTTGAGCTGCGGACATGACCAGAAGCTGGAGAGCATTACAGTTCAGCCATCGGGAGGATTCGTATTTGAAGCGGTTGGCGCCCGAGGGCAATTTACAGCGACCGGGCAATACATACACCCACCTGAATCGAAAGACATTACGAATCAAGTGCTCTGGCAGATAAACGTCGCTAATCTCGCTACTATCACCCAAACCGGCCTTGTAACCGCAACAAACACTTGTGGGTCCGGGCAGGTGACTGCGACGTTTTACAGCAATCCCAAAAATCCTGCGGCCGGGTCAGTCGTGGTTGGTTCCGCTAATGTTAAAGGAGTTCTCGACGGCACTCCGGCCTGTCAATAACTTAGAAGGGTGGGTCGTCGCCGCTCAACATTCTTGCTAGTTTTGATTTGTGTTTTCTTGCACCTTTGTTCTTCTTTTTGTCCGGAACTACCTTTTCCGTAGGCGGAATACCGATTCTCTCTCGCGCCATCGCCTTTACTTCTTTTACCGCGCTAAATCGGCCCGGCTTTCTCTTCTTTGGCATTGCGATAACGGTTAGTAGCTACTCTTCATTGCTATGAGGCTCGTCAGATTGCGGGCTCAGTTCAGGATTAATTACCGGTAATTTCTCCCCACCCAGTTGCTTGTTCAAATCCGCGAGATCGCGCGACTTGACCTCATTCCAACGCTTCATCACGTCAGAAAGATTTCGTCCGGTTTCCTTGGTTGCCTCGATTAATGCTTCGGTTGGCGCTGTGTCGGCTTTATTGACATCCGCATAAAGAGCGCCCACGTCGGTGTTCACTCCATGCAAAGTTGGTTCCTGTGTGGTATTCGAATCTGCTTTATCCAGGATCGCTGTTACTTTCTGTTGCAGCGAGTTCGATGATTCAAGCGCGGCGCCATTGGCCTGCGAAGACATAGTTTTAATCTGCTCCAAAACGGAGCGAGCCTGCATCACTGCGCGCGAACTCTCCGCTGTCATTGAACTCAGTCGCATCGCCAGATGTAACTGTTGATCAAGCTCGTCTTGAGTCGCCTTAATCCGGGGATCGAGCGTGATGGTCAGCGAATGTGTTGAGGTTTGGCCATCCGCAGTGAGCCTGACGGTATATTGTCCGGGCACCGCAACAGGTCCCTCCGGGTCGCGAGGGGTCTTATGCGGAACCGCAGCGATTGGATATTCATGCGTCGCCGAGACAGGAGCGGGATAATGCAAATCCCAAACCCAGCGGTGCATGCCTTCGCTCGCAGGAAGAATTTTCGGCATTTGCAACCAGTACAGCGGAATCAATTGCTTTTCCATTTCCACTTGCGTCACATCAGGCTTGTCCTCACTGGAGTAGCGGCGGACGAGTTTTCCATGCGCGTCCAGAATTTCCAGCGACGCTGGGCCCGAAGACTGTTGCGGTAGGAAGTAATCAATGATGGCTCCTGAAGGAGGATTTTCTCCAGCGGGTTCATCGGGCGGGATGGGAGTGTCGGTATTCGTATCCCGCTGAACGCGATAGGCGGCCTCAGGCTGAAATAGAAATGGCTTGGTTCCCAGACTCGATTCCGCGAGTTGCCGTAAGGGAGAAATATCGTCCAATATCCAGAATGAGCGGCCATGAGTTGCGAGGATCAGGTCGTTATCGTGGACCAACAGATCACGCATTGAGGTGTGGGGGAGATTCAACTGAAGCGACTGCCAATGATCGCCGTCGTCAAATGAAAGCCAAACGGCAGTCTCGGTTCCGGCGAAGAGCAGGCCCTTGCGCACGGCATCTTCGCGCACCGTGTCCACGGGAGAATTCGCAGGCAGGCCTTCCGTAATCAGGTTCCAGCTCTTGCCACCGTCGTGCGTTCGATAAATATATGGACGAAGGTCGTCAATGCGAAAACGGTTGACCGAAACGTAAGCGGACTGGTCGTCAAAATGCGATGCGGCGATCTGTGTAACCTTGCTCCAGGCGGTAAGTTCGGGCGGGGTAAGGTTTGACCAATTCTTGCCGCCGTCGCTAGTCTTCCAGATGAGTCCATCATCGGTACCTGCCCATATTGTGTTTACATTTTTGAATGATGGCGCGAGGGCATAAATTGCGCCACGCTGTTTGCCAGCCTTCGGATTTTTCGAGACTAGGTCGCCAATACTCGCCGGGATTCCGGGATTCTCGCGAGTGAGATCAGGACTTATGCTTTGCCAGGAATGTCCGCCACTGGAGGTTTTGAAAAGAGAATTGGCAGCATAATAAAGAACGTGCGGATCAAGGGGAGAAAACACGAGAGGCTCAGTTCGGTCGGTGCGATACTTCTCCGTCTTAAGCGGAATCGGCGTGACGTTTTCCACTTGTCCGGTTGACCAGTGGAACTTCGAAACCTCACTCCGTCCCGCGCCGTAAACCAAATCTCCATTAAGCGGGTCGGGGGCAACGTAGCCGTATTCAATTACGCCTACAGGATGCCAATCCCGAAAGGTGATTTCGCCGTCGTTTCCGCGGCTGGAAGTGCAAACTGAACCACTTTCCTGTTGGCCTCCGCAAACACCGTAGGGAAAATCGTTGATTGTCGCCAAGTGATAGATCTGAGCGGTGGGCTGGTTGAACCATGAGCTCCACGTTTCTCCGCCGTTCACGGTGACTATGGCGCCCTGATCGCTCACCAGCAAAATAATCTTAGGGTCATTGGGATTGATCCAAATGTTCTGATAGTCATCCCCGCCGGGCGCGCCACGAAAACTGGTCCAAGTCTTGCCACCGTCTGTGGACCGGACAGTCACGATACTCGTGCTGTAAACGACGTCCGGATTCTTGGGATCGGCCTTGGGCACCATCAAATCGCCGCCACCGATGCGCATTGCGGGACGAGGATCGGTCGTAGCTCGATACCAGTTCTCACCCGCGTCATCGGAGCGATAAAAGCCCAGGTCCTTGTCGGTGCCATAATCTCCGCGCGCGGTCAAAGCGAAAGCTGCATAAAGCCGGTTTGGTTGGCTGGCGGCAATCGTGACGTTAATTTGCGATGGGTCGGCAGGCAGCCCGCTCTTCAACGGCCTCCAGGTGTCGCCGCCGTCTGTAGATTTAAAAAGTCCGCCTCCGCTGCCTTCAAAATCGTTGTTGTCTTCCCACGGACCTTCGCGGGCCTCCCATAAGCACGCGTAAATCACCGCGGGATTCGAGGGGTCCATTTCGACATCGGAGCCGCCGGTATTTTCGTCTTTGTAGAGAACCTTGTGCCAGGTTTCTCCTCCGTCAGTCGAACGAAAAATTCCGCGTTCTTGATTGGGGCCATAAGGATGGCCAAGCACCGCTGCGAACAAACGATTCGGATTGTGTGGATCAATCGCCAGCGCGGGAATTTGCTGGCCATCGCGGAGGCCAAGATGCGTCCATGTTTTGCCGGCGTCGGTGGACTTGTAGATTCCGTTGCCCACGGAAAGGTCAGGACGATGCAATCCTTCACCGCTCGCAACGTAAACAATATTTGGATCGGAAGGCGCGACGGCTATGGAGCCAATGGATTGCGTATCTTGTTGATCGAAAATAGGGTCCCATGTGCGGCCGAAGTCATTGGACTTCCAGACTCCTCCGTTCACAGCGCCAATGTAGAAAACGTTGGGCTGCGATGGAACTCCAGCGACTGCGCGGGTGCGTCCGCCACGGAATGGCCCAATCATGCGCCATCGCATCTCGCTGTATGTGTTCTCGGGCACCTGCTGGGCGATTACGGATTGGATCGAGAGCAAGGCGCCGCAGAAAATTCCGATTAATATCAAATGCCGACGCCGCATCAGGATCAACCTCTCCGCTCGTTTTGCGAAATCGCACAACGCTTCTCACGCATTCAGGTGACGCTCGCTATTTGGTTTCGATCCGCTGATCGCATAAAACAAAATGTACAAATAGCAGATCGTCGCCACAATCAGAGCGTAGTGAATTCCCTGCCCCCAGATTACGCCTCCATACGATTTAGCATTGATCATGTCGGCGATTTTTCCCACGATCCATGGAATCGCCGCACCGCCGACAATCGCCATAATCATGACGCCCGAACCATCCCCCGTGAGCGGGCCAAGTTCGGCGACACCCAGCGTGAAGATGCTCGGAAACATGATGGAGTTGAAGAAACCCACCAGCAAAATGGACCACATCGCGATGGAACCGACGTTGAACACAGAGCAAGTTACGAGCAGTGCGGCTACCGCTGAGCAAATCGCCAGTAGAGGCGGGGTCTTTATCACTATCCTTCCTTTCCGCAAAAAGCCTATTGTCATCAACAGGCCAGTTGTTGCGGCACAAAGGATTGTTAGTGGACGGACATTTGAGAGAAAAGACAGTACGGCCGAAACCATCTTTCCGTCGCTAGTCTGGTAGGAAATGAGGATAAGTACCAACGCAACGATGAATACAATCCCCATATGGAGAGCTTTAACGCCATTCAGCACAGCCGCGCCGATGAACCGCCCGAGCATGGCGCCTCCCCAGTACAGCGAAATATATTTCGCGGCGGCCCGCAGAGCCTCCTGGTACCGAAGCGCCGTATCTGGAAAGCTCGCAGCCGAAACTAGATGGCCGATATTGTCGAGTGCCAGATAGTTGGCAATGGAGCTGCCAATCGCGACCTCGGCGCCGACGTAAACAAAAATTGCGATTGCGCCGAAAACCAGATTTGGATGGCTCCAGATCGAATCGTTCACCTTCTCGCCAATGTGGTGCTGCGCGGATTCGATCGTCGGAAGCTTGAAACTCCCAATCAGAACTGCGAGCAATGCCAGCGCGATTCCCAGAAATACGTACGGTTTAATTACCGAGGCGGCTTGCTGAACCGGGTCCTCGGCCATGGCAGATGTCGCGGCAGTCAAAATGAAGAAGCCACCAATCCACGGCGCAATCGTCGTGCCAAGGGAATTAAACGCCTGGGTGAGATTCAAACGGCTCGAAGCGGTCTCCGGTTTTCCGAGGACGGTTACATAGGGATTGGCAGCGACTTGGAGTAGCGTGATTCCTGCTGCAAGAACAATCAGCGCCGTTAGGAACAGTGCGAACGAGGGAACTTTCGCCGCGGGAACAAACAGAAATGCGCCGAGTCCCATGGTTAAAAGGCCCGTGACCATTGCTTTTTGATATCCGATCCAGTCAATGATTTTCGCCGAGGGTATTGAAAAAACAAAATATGACGAGAAGAATGCCGTCTGCACCAGCATGCTCACGGCAAGCTTGAGACTGAAAACATGCTGGAAGTGGGGGATGAGCACATCATTCAAAGATGTGAGCGCTCCCCACATGAAGAACAGTGTAGTAACGACCGCCAGGGGACCCGCGTAACTTTTCGGGGCTTCCTTGACAACTACATTCGACGAGCCTGCTGGGGCTAGCGCCATATTCGCTTCACCTCGAAAAGTGGATTCACAGACAGATCACGCGCCATTCCGAAAAAAACTTCAACCACTTTTATCCGTGCGGACGGCGGCACCGCACATGTTACAGCATCTTCTGCGGTTGGCAACTCAGAGTTCTCAAAAGAGTTCTCAAAAATGATAATCGCTACAATAGCCAGGTGCGCAGACTGTCATTTTTTATCGGCAAGGGTGGCGTCGGCAAAACTACGGTGGCGGCTGCATTCGCCGTTCGAACGGCGCGGTTGAATCCTGGCGGACACGTACTGCTTCTGTCTACCGACCCGGCGCACTCTTTATCCGACATTTTGAAAAAGCCGTTAAAAGATGTTGCTGCGACAATTCCGCTGCGCGGACGCGGCAGCCTCGATGCGTGGCAAATTGATTCCGAGAAACTCTTCGCCGAATTTCTTGCCGAGCACAAGCAAAATATTCTTAAGATTCTTGAAACCGGCTCGATTTTTTCCCGGGACGACATTGAGCCGTTGCTGGATACGACGCTGCCAGGCATGGCGGAAGTAGCCGCGCTGCTGGCGATTCATGACGCCCTATCATCTGGCAAATATACGCACATCGTGGTTGACACTGCCCCCTTCGGGCATACCCTGCGGCTCTTCGGATTGCCGCAACATTTTCTCAATTTCCTGAATTTTCTGGAGCTTGCGGCGAGCCGCGACCGCCTTCTGGCGGCTCATTTCGGCGGAAACGCTAAAAAAGATGGGGAATTCGTTTTCATCGAACAATGGCGAAAAATTGTTGAAGGCGTACATGCAGCCCTCGCCGGTAGCGCGGACTTGTTCCTCGTGACAACGCCAGAAACATTTTCGCTGAATGAATCTTTGCGATGTGCCAACGAACTCAAGACGTATTCGCCGCCGTTGCAAATTTCTGAGATCGTTCTGAACCGTTCTGTACGCAAAGCCGGTGACTGCAAGTTATGCCGGAACCGAGTGCATTCTTCTGACGGGGCACTGAAATTTCTGAAGAGACACTTTCCGGCCCGGTCTGTGCATGTTGGCGAAGATGTTGGAATCCCGATTGCAGGGGCTGCTGTCGTAAAAAAGTTCGCTGATCACGTTTTCGGAGGAGCGGATTTTGCATTGCGACTTCCCAAGAGAAAAGTACGCCCGGCGCCATTAAAGAGAGTCGAATGGCCGACCCTCCAGGCACCGCTTACATTTGTTTTAGGGAAAGGCGGCGTCGGGAAGACCACTATTTCCGCGGCACTCGGATTCAGCACTCGCAAGAAAAAACGTCATTCGGTTCAAATCTGCTCGGTAGATCCTGCACCGTCTTTAGACGATATTTTTCAAAAGCCAATAGGAGATATACCTGTATCTGTTCTCGGAGATTCGAAGTTTCTCGCGTCCGAGATGGATTCGGTCGCCATTTTTGCGCGGTGGGTGCAAGACGTTAGAGCGAATATCGAAGAAGCGACGGGAGCCGAGGTTTCGGGAATCCACCTTGATCTGTCATTCGAGCGGCAGTTGCTTTCGGAACTGCTGGAGATTGTTCCGCCCGGAGTTGATGAAGTGATGGCAATTTTCCGTGTTCTGGATTTAATCGCCAATCACGCTCAAAGAGCGGGGATTGACATGGCGCCCACCGGCCACGCCCTGGAATTGTTGCGGATGCCAGACCGGATCCTCGCCTGGACAAGACCTTTATTGAAAACGCTTGCGGCGCACCGTACACTGGCGGCTGCGCGCGACGCGGCAGTCAAAGTAGCAGAATTGGGGCAGCGGGTGCGGGAGCTGGCAACTCTGCTCAAGAATAATGCCGGAACGCACGTTCACGTTGTCTTATTGCCGGAAGTGCTACCAGATCGCGAAACCGAACGATTGGTTTCCAGCTTGAGAAGCCTGCAAATGATTCCGAAATCCATCTTTCTCAATCGCGTCATTTTCTCGAAAGATGTTGGCAGGTGCGAACGATGCCGCCGCTCATTTCAATCACAGCAGAGCATGATGGCGGGTCTCAAGAAGAAATATGCTGGCATTGATATTTATGCCGTGCGGAACTTTCCCACCGAGATTGCCGGCAAATCAGCACTAGCGAAATTTACTGGAGAACTGTGGCAACTCGCGTGAGGCCATCGCGGTCTTCGACAGTGGTCTATCTCTATGGCGTGACTGCAAAGTCTGTCCCGGGGATTACCGTCATTGGAGTAGATGCCTTAGCGGCGGTCGAACCGATGATCTGCGCAGGCTTGATCTGCTGGGTCAGCCATGTCTCCCGAACGGAATTCGCTGACAATTTGTCGAAGAATATGGGAAACCTCGACTGGTTGAGCGAAGCCGGAGTTCGTCATCAGAGCGTCGTGTCCGCTATCGCAGAGCTCACTGACATTCTACCGGCGCGATTCGGAACCGTGTTTCTGGATGCTTTCTCGTTAAAAGCTGACTTGCGCAAGAGAGAAAAGTCGTTAGCGTCTGATCTTCGCAGGATTCATGGCTGCGATGAATGGGGAGTGAAAGTTTTCGCCGTGGCCCAACCAATGCGACTTCCCGAAAAAAAGCCCTCTACGGGAAGAGGCTATCTCGAAACAAAAGCGGCTTTGCTCCGTCGGCCTCCCGTTGGAATTGACGCTGAAGAATTGAAGGCCTTTCCCGCAGCGTTGCGCCGTATTTCCGTCGCTTTATCGGATGGAGGCAGAATCAGCGGAGGACAACGCGGCCTGCAGTGGCAGTCTTCGGTTTTGTTGAAGCGCGAGAACAGAAAAAAACTCGAAGTGATATTGAAGAAATACTCCGCCAAATGGGCGGATACAGGAAAAATCGAATGCACCGGCCCGTGGCCACCGTATTCTTTTGTTTCCGGAGAGTAAATGGAAGAAGGACCCGCAATGTCATCCCCTAAAAACAGTATTTTGGTTACCGATACTCATTCCGGGGACGAAACTTCTCTTCTAGACATTCTCGATCATGTGCTCAATGCTGGAGTCGTTATTCGTGGAAGTATCGTTATTTCTCTGGCCGGTGTGGACCTTGTTTATCTCGGTCTCGACGTAATCCTCACTTCCATCGAGACCGCACTTAAACACCTGCAAAACGACGTGCCGAAATCCAATTCTTAATCCATTTGGCCTACCGTCATGCCACTTCTCGTTTACTGCATTACCGAAACGTCGGCGTCTGTTGAGGTCCCAACAACAGGAGTGAACGGATTAACAGTCGAGGCCGTGAAACATGGCGAACTGCAATGTTTTGTGTCTCGCAGTACGGCGGATATTTCGATTTCGGGTCTTCAACTTCGGAATGCAGCGCTAACTTTCCACGGCGTGCTCGAGAAAATATTTGAGCAAACCGCAATCATCCCTTTTCGATTTCCTACTGTGCTTCCGCGCGAACCGGAACTGATCGCGTACATGGCGGAACATTCGGTAGAATACCGCGCGGCCTTGACCCGGCTTCGAGATGTGGTACAGATGGAGATCAAGCTTCAATTTAAAGATTCACGATTGCTTCCAAGTCTTGCCGAACCCTCAAGTAGCCGAGCCACTGATATGAAGCCATCCGGTAGGGAGTATCTTCAGAAGATACGGGCGCGGCAGGAGAAGCTTGAAGTGGCAGCGAAAGATTTGCGACAAGCGTGCCTTTTTTTTACTAAAGGATGGCGTCAAAGAGATTCGAATGAAGGCATTCGTTGTTTCGCCCTGGTTGAGCGTGCTTCGGTCGTGAAATTCCAAACCCAAATACGGACAGTCACACTTGAAGACGACCTCGACGCCCGACTCAGCGGCCCGTGGCCGGCTAGCCAGTTTCTCAAAGAGGAATAATGCTGGATTCGGATAAAGCGCTGGTCGAAATCGCGTCGGGCGTGGCCTCTCAACGCGTCGCCGCACCAATGCAACGAATTGATTGTTCGCCGGAAAACATTGAGCAGGGATTGGCCAGACTGGTTTTAAGCCTTGTCGAATTATTACGCCAAGTACTGGAGCGTCAGGCAATCCGACGCATGGAAGGCGGCTCATTGGGAGAAAATCAAATCGAGAAAATGGGCGAATCGCTCATGGTTCTTGAAGCAAAAATCCACGAACTGGCGGCAAGTTTCGGACTGACACCAGCGGATTTGAATATTGACCTAGGGCCCTTAGGGCATTTACTGGATAAGTGAAGTTCAAATCAATGGAATGAGATTTTCTTTTGTTTTTGGCGCTCCGTCATTGACACACCGCTAACAAGCAGTTAGCATCACGACCTCAGAACAACGCGATCTACTTTTCCCCCAACGCAAGAAAGAGCGAAGAATAAGTCTATGGACCGAGTGCCAACAGTTTCAGGGACTACCAATCTCCTTGACATCCTGGACCGTATTCTGGACAAGGGATTGGTTATCGCTGGTGACGTCCGCATCTCGTTGGCGAATGTCGAGTTGTTGACCATCCGGATTCGACTCCTGGTTTGCTCCGTGGACAAAGCTGAGCAAATCGGTCTGAACTGGTGGAAATATGACCCGCATTTGACCATGCAGACGCCGCCTCCCCCTGTCGCACTTCCAGAAAGCAGGAAAGGGGCGCCGCGGAAGAGTGTGCCTGGGTCGCGGCGCGGCAAACGCAATTTTTAGTAAATTTTAGGAGGAACTCTTCATGGCTGTCGAAAGGATGTCGGGTGGCTCCAGCCTTATTGATGTACTCGATCGTATTCTCGATAAGGGCATCGTCATTGACGCATGGGTGCGAATTTCGCTGGTTGGAATTGATCTGATTACGGTCGAAGCCCGCGTTGTCGTGGCGTCTATTGACACATATCTAAAGTACGCCGATGCCGTAGGCTTAACGGGACTAGTTTCGCGGCCACAGCTGACTGAGTCTGAAGAACCTGAGATGGAAGTGGAGACCACACGACGGGTCACTCGAGCCCCTGCCCGACGCAGGGCTCGCCGCTGACAGGGGCTTTCTAAGTGAGGGGAGCAGAACGCACGGGCACGCCAAACCCGCGGCGGAAATCTGATCGCGTAGCTGAGCATCGGTCGTTGCTTGAGCCCGCCGCCGTGCGACTGCTCGCCGCGGAACGCCCCGAGGAAATTCTTCCGACTTTGCTTGAGGAAATCGTTCTTTTGGGATTTCCCCGGGCGTTAGTGCTGGAGGTTGATCTTGAAACCGGTGAGATTAGACCTACTTCGTCGTTGAACTGCGATAAGAAGTACCTCGCGAATTTCAATACGTCCTTCTGGGCAAGCGAAGATTCCGTCGTCGGCGTTATTCAAAGTTTAAAGCCCGCGCTGTTGCCGAGTGATCCATCCAAGCAGAGTGCTTTATATGCCTGCCCGATGATTTACGGCAGCCGCAACAGTTGTTGGGAGGCAGAAGGCGAGCGACGGAAGAGCTGCCTGGCAGTCCAGAATTTTCAAAACGACAGATTTCGCATGCAACAGCAAGCCTGCGCAGTTTGTGGGATACGCGGATATGCCAACGTCGTATTAACCGAACTTCAGAAAAAACCCGCAGAACCGCAAATGCGGCAAGTTCGCTTGCTGGTGGATTTGGGCAATCGCTATCTCATTCGTCTTCATAAAACTGAGTATTACTACCAACACATGCGTGACATGGATGTCACCATCTCGCGCATGGGAACGGTCATGCAAAGCATGGCGGACCCGGTCATTCTCACCGACAATCAGCACCGTGTGATCATCCAGAATAAGGCAGCCGAACGTTTCTTCAGGGTTCCTGAGGAGATCAGCGAAGGCGGCCGCCGGGCGGTGCAGATGAATAATCTTTTGTTCTCCGCGGCGCTGTCTTCAATGGTCGTGAGCGGAAGCGATGCCTCCCGTGACTTCACTCTGGTGGACGTTATGGAGGGTGAAGAAGTACTCTTCGAGGCCGTCTGCGCGCCGACCTCCACGCGGGACGGCACTCGTACCGGAATTGTCACCGTAATGCGCGATGTAACCGACTTACGAAGAGCCGACCAGGAAGTTCGCGACAATCTTGAGAAACTTCGAGCCGCTGAAGAAGTGGTACGTCAGGATCGAGACCGCTTGAACCTTGTTATTGAAAATGTGGGCGATCCAATCGTCGTCGCCGACAATTCAGCAAAGATCGTGCTGCTCGATCCACTAGCCAAAGAGCTTTTCGGTCTCGCAAACGAATATCGCGATCCGCAAATCGTGAAGAATCAGGCAAAATTAGACGCATACTTGACCGCCTTTACATTTTCATTCGTGGACAAGGAAAACAAGTCAGTTCATCTCCACCATCCAGGAACCCGGAATGAAATCGAATACGCTGCGCGATCCGGCAAGATTTACGACGCGCGCGGACAAGTCGCATATACCGTGACAGTGCTACGGGACTTCTCCACATGGAAGAAGCTGGAGCAGTTACAACTGGAACGACGGATGTTGGAAATGGAGAAGTTTGCGGCGACCGGGCGTCTGGCCGGAACGATTGCCCACGAGATTAATAATCCGATGGAGGCGATCAAGAATGCGATCTATCTCCTGCAGGGCAAACTTGATGAGTCCTCGCTGCCTGTTTATGAAGTCCTGAGAAGTGAAACCGAGCGGGTCACGCGAATCGTGCGCCAGATGCTGGGTCTCTATCGCAATACAGCACAGCTTGGCGGTTTCGATGTGAATAACGTCTTGGAGGATACGCTGGCTCTTTTTGCGCGGCCATTATCGAAGGCCGGTGTTATCGTGGACAAGCAATTTGGCGATATACCTACGATGAAGGGCTCATCGGATCAGTTTCGCCAGTTATTTTCAAATCTTGTCGTGAACGCACGTGACAGCATGCAGGATGGTGGAAAACTAACTATTCGTACGAAGCATTTGAGGGCGCCCGACGGAGTTCACGGATGGGTGACCATCACGATTGCGGACCAGGGATCTGGCATTCCGCGAGAGTTGCAATCATCAATGTTCGAGCCCTTTGTCACGACCAAGGGAGAAAAGGGTACGGGGCTTGGACTTTGGATCGTAAAGGGAATTGTGGAAAATCATGCGGGGCGAATCCAGCTGCGCAGTACGGTTGGAAAAGGCACGATTTTCAAACTTGCATTCCCAATCGCGGTGACCGAGGCTTTTAAATCGTAAGGCTCGTGGCGCGAATCTTGCGACCGGGCAAAAGGACTTATGCCAAATAAGACTAAGAAAACAACGCGCAAAATTCCAAAAGAAGTTCGAGAGGACGTGCACGTCAAGATCTCGGATGAATCCCCTCTTTCCGATATCCCGGCAGGCGGCGGTGGACGATATGTTTACGGAATTGTGGAGTCGAAAGAAGCAGCCACGTTCGGGAAAATCGGAATAGGCGGCACCGGCGAACTGGTGTACATGGTCAAGTACCTCGACATCGCGGCGGTCGTTAGCAACACGACGGTCTTTATTTTCGATCCAACTCGCGAGAACGCTCTGGCTCACGAGCACGTGATTGAGACCGTCATGAAGGGTTATACGATTATTCCAATGAGTTTCGGAACGGTGTTTCGGACCGACGATGACATTCGAGAAGTTCTGAAAAGTATTTATCCGTCATTAAAAGACGTTTTGAATCAAATGGCCGGAAAACTGGAATTTGGCCTGAAGGTAACCTGGGATCGCGATCAGATTATCGAAGAGTTAAAACAGGAGGATGAAGAAATCGGCAGATTCCATCTTGAAATCGTTCGCAAACATCTGCAGTCCACTTATTTGGCTCGCATGCAACTGGGACGAATGATTGATAAGGCCATGGGAGAACGATCGGCGCAGTACGTGCGTGAAATTTATGAGGCCCTGCGCGGTGTCTGTGTGGCATCGCGAGATAACCAGCCTATCGGGGATAAAATGATCATGAACGCGGCATTTCTCGTTGAGAGAAAACGTGAGGCCCAGTTCGATGGCATCGTGAATAAGATCGCCAAGAAATATGGAAAGCGGCTGAAGTTCAAATACACCGGACCATGGCCCCCATATAACTTCGTAAATATTAGACTCAAGCTCGAGCGTGTTTCATCTGCGTAACTGAAAGACTGAAAATGCTATTGATTGACGATCTGCTGCTTCTGCCTATTTCAGGATTCAAGTTTATATTCCGAACCCTGCAAAAAATGGCGGAAGAGCAATATACAGACGACGCACCAATCAAAGAGCGCTTACTCGAACTTCAAATCGAACTTGAGTCGGGAGAACTCTCCGAGGAAGAATATGTGAAGGAAGAGGCGGCGATTATCCGCCAGCTGCGAGATATAGAAAAGCATAAACGCGAACTGGCGGGACTGCCGGCCGAAGAGGCTCCCGGGGGATTAACTTTCCGCCCAGGCAGCGGTCAATTGGGCGGCGCTTCGGTGACCATGCATCAGGATTCCGAACGCAAAGAAAAAGCCTAAGTTAATTCCCTTAACGATTTTTTTTGAGAAGTTTTTCAATATTGGGATAACGCGATCTGGTTACCTCTCATCGAAAAATCAGATTCCCCAACCCGTTCTAACGCACGGTAAATTGGCGCGTGCGCAGATTTCGGCCCTTGATAAATAAGCGATGGTGGAACATGGCGAGCTTCGTGGGACAGTCCTATTAGCGGAAGACGAACCCGCCATCCTATACACTTTTACGACGATACTTGAAGAAGCAGGCTTCAGAGTTCAATCTGCCAACACCTTTCAAACCGCACAAGAATCCATTCGTCACAATGATTACGACGCAATTATTACTGAGTTCAGCCTCGACAAAGAAGGTCTGGGCTTGGAGCTCGCACGGGAAGCCAAAAAGCGTAAGCGGGTGCCCGCTGTTCTTGTATATACGGGCGATCCAACGGTGGAACGCCTGCGGGCTGCGCTTGAGCTCGGCGTGGATTATTTTGCTTTTAAGCCAGTGGACCTGGACGAAATCAAGACCGCTTTATTCCGGCTGGTCGCCTTCAGAGCGGCGAGGCTTCGCTCTACGGCCTCTTAGTAGTTCGCAGTTTTAGGGAGATTTATAGGCCTTTCACTAGCAAAGTGTTATATTCTGAGACTCCCCCAGAGGCTATTCCTCAAAATGGCTGTTAAACCTTCTATCCTACTCGTTGATGACGAGCTGAGCATTCTGCGGACGCTCAGCATGGTGTTTGAACATGAGGGATACGATGTGGCCACAGCGGAGAATTCGGTTCAAGCCCTAGCTTTACTTACCAAGAACGGACATTTTGACGCCGTCATCACCGATCTAAATATGGAGAAAGAGGATATTGGATTGGAGGTTGCGCGCGCCGCAATGAATTGTAAGCCTAAGCCCGCGGTCGTGGTTTGCACCGGTTTCGCGAGCGCAAACAATACGCGGGCGGCCCTCGATATGGGAATCGATTACATGGCATACAAACCGGTAGAACTGGAAGAGCTGATTTCCGCGTTAAACCGATTGATTTTAAGATTTCGCGATTTAGGAGACAGGTAGTAAATGGCTAGAACGCAGTCACAGAAAACAGCAAGGTCTCAACGAATGGCGTTAATCGTACATTCAGACTTGGCAGTGCTCTCGAATTTACAGTCCACATTATCGGAGAATGGTTTTACCGCAATCGTCGCGAGGGACCTTCCGACGGCGCTGCTTGCGATCACACACCACTATTTCGATATTGCGATCGTATCGGCGCAATTGCGGGAAGGTGGCGACGGCTGGCCTCTGGCAGGCGTTCTGCACCTGGTGTTCCCAAGAGCTTTCGTTTCCGTCCTGGCGCCATCGAACGGCGACGTTTTAACTTTGCAGTCGGCTATCAATTACGGAGTGAAAGAGGTTTACAAAGAATCCAGCCCTGCCCAGGAAGTAGTAGCAGCAATCCTGGCAGCGGTGGATCCGACTTCAAAGAACCAGAAGCCGCGTGTGCAGTAGCAAGCAGGCAACTATCTGTCAGCAAGTCTGAATCTATTCTTTCCCCATGCCAGCCAAGCCATCCACTATTCTGTGCATTGACGATGAAGAACCAGGACTGAAAGTCCGGAAAATTTTGCTCGAAACCGCAGGACACAAAGTTCTTACTGCGTTATCGGGGGCTGAGGGGATCAAGATTTTTGAAGGGGAAGAAATTGACGCTGTTATTCTTGATTACTGGATGGCGGGAATGAATGGTGTCACAACCGCCCGTGAGCTTAAGCGCATGAAATCTGGTGTTCCGATCATTATCCTCTCCGCTTACGGAACGCTGTTGGATGAAACGCTGGGCGTCGCCGACGTCTGGATTCGCAAAGGGGAAGAAGACCCTCAGTATCTGCTTGGCGCATTGGAAGCACTTCTCCAGGCGCGCGCTTCCAAATAGCCCTCCGGAAATAAAGTGTTTTACTCAAGACCCTACCTGAATATCCCTATGGAGGCTTTCCGCCGCACAGCCCATTCTAAATACTTGGAATGCAGCGACTTTCCCGTTCTCCGCGAACTGGTGAGTTTCTGGTGAGGAGCGAACTGTGAACCAGGTATCCGTGGAAGCAATCGGGGTTCAGAACGACCGTATCCCATCGGGATGCGCCGGGCTGGACGATATTTTGAATGGCGGTTATCCCAAAGGCCATTTCTATCTGTTGGAAGGTAACCCCGGCGCCGGCAAAACCACGTTGGCGCTGCAATTCATAATCGAGGGCATAAAGAATGGAGAAAGAGTCCTCTACGTTACACTTTCCGAGTCGAAGCGCGATTTGCTGGCGGTAGCGCGCAGGCATGGATTTTCCACGGAGGACCTTGAAATCTTCGAATTGATGCCGGGGGACGACGAACTCAAACCCGAAAGCCAATACACCGTTTTTCATCCCGCAGAAGTTGAGCTCACCGACCGGATGCAAACTATTTTCGACGAAGTGGAGCGAGTCAAACCCGAACGCCTGGTGATTGATGCGCTATCCGAACTGCGTATGCTGGCGCGAGATTCACTTCGATATCGGCGCCAGATTCTTTCGATGAAAAACTATCTGGCAGGGAACACTTGCACGGTACTTTTGTTGGACGACCTCACGATGGGTGACCGGGATCTCCAATTGCATAGCATTGTGCATGGCGTTATCTGTCTTGAAAAGCAAGCCCGAGACTACGGGGACGCAAGGCGAAGGCTGGAGGTATCAAAATTGCGCGCCAGTAGTTTCAAGGAAGGCTTTCATGATTACGTGATCCGTACTGGCGAAGTCGTGGTTTTTCCCCGCCTGATCGCAGCTGAATACCGGGGGGAGTCAGAGATCAGCCCGGTTCCAAGCGGAATTAAAGAGCTTGATGCGCTTACCGGTGGCGGACTTGACCGCGGTACCAGTGCCTTGATCATGGGACCAGCCGGGTGCGGAAAGACTACGATCGCGATTCGCTGGGCAATTTCAGCCGCTGAAAAGGGCGAGAATTGCGGTTTCTTCGTGTTCGAGGAAGGGAAACATACTCTGATTACCCGTGCGGCAGGCTTAGGGATGGACCTGCGTCCGCACGTCGAATCTGGGCGAGTTACTCTCGATCAAATTGACCCGGCGGAGATGTCTCCCGGTGAGTTTGTTCAGCGCGTGCGAAATTGCGTCGAAGAGCAAAATGCTCGCGTCATCGTCATTGACAGCCTCAACGGATATTTGCAATCCATGCCCGGCGAGCAGTTTCTTGCTAGTCATCTTCATGAATTGCTTTCCTATCTTAATAACCGCGGCGTTCTGACCCTCGTGATACTCGCACAAGCAGGCACGCTGGGAAGCTTGATGCAGACACCCGTGGACGTGAGCTATTTGGCCGACAACATTTTGCTTCTCCGCTATTTTGAAGTTCACGGGGAAGTTCGTCAGGCAATTTCCATCATCAAGAAGCGCAGTGGAGGACACGAGCGTACCATTCGCGAGCTTTCCCTGGGGCCCGATCAAATCCATATCGGTAAACCGCTAAGAGACTTTCAAGGAGTTTTGAGCGGGATACCAACGGTTCGCAATGGGTACAACGCGGAAAGTCAATCGTCGGACAATGGCAACTGAGGAGAAGTCTAAGTTTCGACTGCTTGTATTTGCGCCCTTCGGTAAAGACGCAGCGCTCATCAGCGAGGTCTTACTGAAGTCCGGCATTTTGGCAGAAGCAGTCAAAAATCCAAGCGACTTGGCGCAATACATTCGAGACGGTGCCGACGCAGCCCTGATTACGGAAGAAGCGCTGGATGCCCAAACTACCAGGGTCCTGGGCGAATGTATCGCGGGTCAACCTCCCTGGTCTGACTTCCCCCTTATTATTTTGACCGGAGGAGGCGCCAGTACTCCGCTCACGGAAATCGCGGCACGATCTCGCGCAGCATTAGGTAATCTCTCCCTACTCGAGCGGCCGGTTCGACCGGCGACCCTTCTCAGCATGGTGAGGACCGCTTCACGTGCTCGTGCCCGCCAATATGAAATTCGCGATCACCTTGAGGAATTACAGCGAACGCATCTTGCTTTGCGCGAAGCGAATGACCGGTTAGAATTCCTGGTAGAACAGCGGACAAGCGTGCTCAGAAAGCTCTCGGCCCAGCTCTTGCGCGCACAGGATGATGAGCGCAGGCGCATGGCGAGAGAATTGCACGATGGGCTTGGGCAATCTTTGGCTGCGGCGCAAATAAATCTTGGCCTGCTCTCTTCGAATGGAGTTGCCGATTCGGGATACTTGGTTGAAGCTCGCCGTTTGCTGGGACAAGCTGTGTCAGATATTCGTACCCTTTCCTATTTGCTTCATCCCCCTCTCCTTGAAGAAGCAGGTTTCTATTCGGCCGCGCGATGGTATATTGACGGATTTTCGAAACGCAGCAATCTCAAAGTAAATCTTGAATTACCCGATCGAACCAGCCGGATGGCCGACGTGGTGGAGCTTACCCTATTTCGAGTTTTGCAGGAGGGTTTGATGAACGCCCATCGCCACTCCGGAAGTAGCCGTGTTGATGTTCGAGTCGAAAATGGCAAATCCACAATCACCTTACAGCTGAGAGATTACGGAAAAGGCTTATCGAAAACTCTCCTGGAGCGTTTTCGCAATACCGGTAGCGGAGCCGGCGTGGGACTGGCCGGGATGCGGGAGCGAGTCACGGAACTCGGTGGCCAATTTGAAGTCAAGTCAGATCAATCGGGGACTACGCTGATGGTTGTCTTGCCGGTCAGCGGAGACAAGAGTTCCAGCGTCACGGATTCACTGAAGAACACATTAGAACCTAATCACCCTGCTGCAAGGTTTCAGGCGTAGCGGGCTGCGGAAAATCTCGAGGGTGGCACGGATTTCAGGACACTCTCGAACAGAGCCACCATCCTCCAGGGGTATTGCTCGCAACCTTGGTTTATAATCGTTATTCTGCATTTCTGCCTTAATTCTGGAGCAACGTCAAAATGATTCGATTTTTGCAAACCCCTGGGCCGGTGAAGAAAATTGTGCTTGGCGGGCTGTTGACAATTATTTGCGTTCTGATGGTCATAACTCTGGTTCCCGGCTTTGGAAGCTCGGATTTTCTCGGGGGAGGGGCGCCCGCTCGCGGCGTCGTCGCGACAGTTGCGGGAGAAGATGTGACCACCCTCGAAGTGCAGCGCGAGGCAAGGCAGATGCTTCAGCAACAATTCCCGCAGGGCGGCGCTCAGACGTCCATGTTGATGCCTTTTTTTGCACGTCGCGCCGCAGAGAATCTTATTCAACAGAAGGTTGTACTGGCTGAAGCCCGCCGGATGGGATTGCACGTGACTGACGAGGAACTTCGCGATGAATTGCAGCACAATCCGCAATACTCCGGCGCGTTTTTCGTTGACGGAAATTTTGTCGGACAAACCAAGTACGAAGAAATCCTTGAGCAGCACGATCTGACTATCCCCCAATTCGAACAATTGGTGCGAAATGAGATTCTTCTGGATAAGCTTCGCGAAATGATTGGTGGCGGGGCGATGGTTTCGGATCTTGATATCCAAACAGAATTCCTAAAGAAAAACTCCAAGATCAAGTTCGATTACGCGGTTCTGCGAAAGGACGATCTTCTTAAGGACATTCATCCTGCCGACGCCGAACTTAAGGCTTTTTATGATCGCAACAAGGCGAATTACGCCAATTCGATTCCGGAGAAAAGAAAGATCAGTTATGTGCTGTTCGATACTGGTCGGCTTGGGGCGCAGGAACAAGTAAGCGCCCGAGAATTGGAAACTTATTATGACCGGCATCGCGATGAGTTCCGATCTCCCGACCAGGTCAAAGTCAGCCAGATACTCATTAAGACCCCGCTCCCTGCGGCCGATGGTAAAGTGGACACGAAAGCTCTCGATGAAGCCCGCAAGAAAGCGGACGACGTTCTTAAGCAATTGAAAGGCGGGGCAAAATTCGAGGATCTTGCAAAGAAATACTCCGAGGATCCGAGCGCCAACAGCGGTGGCTCAATTGGATGGATCAATCATGGCGGATTTCCGGTGCCGGAAGTTGATAAAGCAGCTTTTTCTCTTCCCAAGGGCGGAACTAGCGACGTAATCAACGCCGGATATGCCTTCGTTATCCTGCACATTGATGACAAGCAATCAGCCCATGTTAAAACGCTGGATGAAGTAAAAGGCCAAATCGAACCGAGTATCCGGCAGCAGAAAGCGACGGAGGCTGCGGATTCCGAAGCCAATGCCCTGGTTAGCCAGGCCCGCGCCAACGGTTTGGAAAAAGCCGCGGCCGCTAAAAGTTTGCAGGTCGTCAGCACGGACTTCCTAAGCCGGACGGATTCGCTGCCTGGAATCGGGAGTTCGCCCCAATTTATGGACGCGGTTTTTGGGACTCCTGACAAATCTCCTGCGGACGAAGTGCAATTGCCACAGGGCTTCGCGGTATTCCAGGTCGAGCAGATTCAACCCGCATCTACGCCGGCGTTCGAACAAATCCGTAGCCGCGTTGAGAGCGAATTCAAGAATGAGCGTGCCGCGGCTCTCCTTACACAAAAAACGCGGGAACTCGCCGACCGCGCCAAGGCAGAGCACGATCTGAAGAAAGCTGCGAAGGAACTGGGAGCTACGGTCAAGACTAGCGATTTTGTCCTGCCGGACGGCCAGGTACCCGATATCGGCTCGATGACTGGAGCAGCCTCTGTAGCCTTTACACTCAAACCCGGAGAAGTGAGCGGTCCCATAAACAATGGCAGCACCGGAGTGGTCTTAGCAGTCATTGAGAAACAGGAACCCGGCCCGCAAGAACTGGCTGCAAAGAGGGATCAGATTCGCGATTCCTTGCTTCAAACCAAGCAGAACGATCTTTTTGAGATGTTCGTGGCCAATGCGCGCGAGCAAATGCAGAAGTCCAGAAAAATAAAAATGAACGAACAGGAACTCAAGAGTTTGACCGGAGGGCAAGGTCAGGAAGGCGAGTAGAGACTGATCGTGCTTTTCCGCTGCGCGCCGTGGAGCCGTCGCGAATTTTCTGATGGCTGCACATTAAAATTTGGGTCTGGTAGACCTCTCACTTAAATACTGCCTCCAAGAAAGAACCATGTCATTCCCTCGTCTAAGCGGGATTCTGCTCCATCCGATTTCGTTGCCATCTCGTGGCGGAATTGGCGATTTAGGTCCCGCCGCTTATGAATTCATAGATTTTCTTGCCGCTGCCCGGCAGGGGTTGTGGCAAGTTCTTCCGCTGGGGCCGCCGGCTAACGGGACTTCGCCATATTCATCTACGTCCGCTTTTGCAGGAAATCCTCTGCTGATCAGTTTGGAGCGTCTGGCCGAGACTGGGCTAATTGAGAAGTCTCGCCTCCAGGGGTTGCCGCAGGAAGTACGCCCAATTAACTATGAAGAGACTGCGCGCCACAAACTTCCACTTTTGGCGGATGCAGCTCGTAAGTTTTTGATGTGCGAAGACCAGAACCTAATATCCAGGTTCGAAAATTTCTGCGAAGAAAACCGTTGGTGGTTGGAAGACTTCGTCCTATTTGACGCATTGCGGAAGCGTTATGACGGTCAGTCCTGGAAGCATTGGCCATCAGGGTTGGCAAGGCGAGAATCTGACCCTTTGCAGCTCGCTCGGACCGAACTTAAGGATGAGCTCGCCCTCGGTCGGGTGATCCAGTTTTTCTTTGACGAGCAGTGGCGCGCAATAAGAACTTACTGTGCACAACGTTCCATTCGCATCGTAGGTGATATCGCGATCTTCGTGGATTACGATAGTGCGGACGTCTGGGCCAATCGCGATATCTTCCGCCTCCGCGACGATCTTGAGCCGGAAGTCGTTTCCGGCGTGCCGCCTGACGCATTCAGCGCCTCGGGCCAGCGCTGGGGAAATCCTCTCTATAACTGGGATGTCATGCGGACTCGGGGATATCAGTGGTGGATTCGACGCCTACGCTGGGCGACTCAGACCTGCGATTACATTCGCCTCGATCACTTCCGCGGATTCGCGCAGTTTTGGGAGATTCCCGCGAACGAACCCACAGCTGTAAATGGGCGATGGGTGGATGGGCCAGGCGATGAATTATTTTACAAACTGAAAGAATCCCTGGGCACCCTTCCATTCTTTGCGGAGGACCTCGGGGTCATCACCCCAGACGTCACACAATTGCGAGAACGCCACAAGATTCCCGGTATGGCGGTATTGCAGTTTGGCTTCGGAGATCCCGGTGCTCACGTTTATCTACCCCATCGTCTGACTACCGATCGCGTGATTTATACCGGTACACATGACAACGACACAGCATTGGGTTGGTGGAATTCCCTCGGAGAAAGGGAGCGTGTCGCCGTGGAATCGCTCGTTGGCCGGTGCGACGACGGGATCAATTGGGCGTTGATTCGTCTGGCCCAGAGTTCCGTTGCAGAATTTTCGGTTGTGCCCTTGCAAGATGTACTCGGCTTAGGCGCCGAAGCGCGATTAAACACGCCAAGCACCTTGAATGGAAACTATCACTGGCGCTTTCAGCCCGGATCGCTAACCCCCA
>DASYGR010000180.1:0-24904 GCA_035999525.1 Terriglobales bacterium | reverse complement strand
TCCCTGCGCGCAACGCTTCGTGTTGCCCGGGCAACCAACGTAGGCCCTCCAGCAGCGGCGCCAAAACGCTCCGCCATCATTGGCAGCATGGTGCCTTCCGCTTCTTTCACGAATGTGATGGCACCCTCCGAATTCATATCCACCCGAATGAAGTCTCCGAGCCGGACCTGACCGGTGGCAACCAGATTCGCCAGAGGGAAAACCAAATTCCGTTCGATGGCGCGTTTCAAGTGACGCGCGCCGTATTTGGGATCGGTTCCTTCGTTCAACAAAAATCTCTTTACATTGGAAGTGCAACTGAAGACGAACTGATTCGTTGCCGAAGACGTAAGAATCCGGTGCTGAACCATTCCCAGTTCGATATCCAAAATCTGTTCGAGATGTTCCGGACGCAGCGTCTTGAACACGACAGCCTTGTCAATGCGGTTCATAAATTCAGGAGTGAATTTGCGCCGGGCCGCATCCACCGCGGTACGATCAATTTTTTCGTCGAAGCTCGAATCCACCAGCATCGGCTTTGGCGCGAAGCCCAATCCGCCATCCACGAGGCTACTCATCTCGCATGCCCCCAGGTTCGAGGTCATGATGATTATGCACTGCGAAAGATCAACGCGGCGGTTATCGCCCAAAGTCAAAGTCGCTTTATCGAGGATACCGAGTAATAATTGCCAGAGAGAGTCAGACGCTTTTTCGATTTCGTCGAAGAGCAATATCGAAAGCTTTAACTTTTCAGTGTGCCACTGGTTTAAAGCTTCCTGAGTCAGCAGCGGGTGCGTCTCACGATGGCCCAGATATCCGGGAGGCGATCCGATAAGCTTGGCAATTTCATGCGAGTGCTGAAACTCGGCGCAATCAATCTTGATGCAGGCATGAGAATCTCCAAAAAGAGATTCTGCGAGCGCTTCTACGACACGAGTCTTACCAGACCCGGTCGGTCCAAGAAATAGCAGGTTCCCGATTGGGCGTCCGGGCGGGTTCAACCCTGCCAGGAACATTTGGTAAATTTCGGCGACGTTCTCTACCGCCGCGTCCTGGCCGACGATCTTTCGGCGAAGGGCCGCTTCAAACTCCCGCGCGTCGGTGCTACGGCGTGTCGGGTCGAGAGTGGTGCAAGCAGCGGATTTCATAAGAATCGGTCCCTCGTAGGCCTTTTCCAGCGACTTATTCCTGGAAAAGTGTCCCACCGGCTTTTGGACTGAAGGTGACAATATTTGTCGCCCCCGGGCCTGCCGTTCGCCATGACCTAGTGCAAATCCGTCGCCATCCTCGTATGCTGTGCTCATAACCTTCCCTCTTAACTCTTAGATGCGGGTGGCGGCCCAATCGAGACACTTACGTGCGCGCGGAACATCGTGTAAGAGAAAGGGTTTGGTGATCTTGGGCCCGGTTCCTCCGGTCTAGCCCGTTGACCGTGGCCTGACGTAACTGGCACTAAGTTAGCCCCACGGATAGCATTCGAGGGAAAAACAAGTTCCTATTGGAGAAAACTTTGCGCCGCATTGCCTTACTTTCCGCCTTGTTCGTAATGTCTGTTTGCCTAAGCTTCGTACTCTTTCATGCAGGCGTCCCACTGCCCAAAGCCGCCGCTCAGGTCGCGCCGACCCTGGTCGGGGTCGCCGATACTTCCGTGCCGGCGACTCTCAAGCTGGCAGAAATTCCCGCAGCTACGCCTTCGCTGGGGACAACCATGTACGTTGCCCACCGGGGCGATACGGTCAGCACGGTTGCTCATCACTTCATTTCCCAAACTTCTTACCTCACATCCACAGAGCTGATGGAAGCGATTCGAAAAGCAAATGGCGATCTTCGAGGAAACTCGTTGAAGGTGGGACAATCTGTGGTTGTTCCGGGAATGCTAGCTGGCCCGATCACTGAAAAATCAATCCCCGTATCTCGGGACTTTGAAACCCGGGCGGTGTATTTAACCGGATTGATGGCTGGCAGCGATCACGGGTTGCGAATTATCCGCCGCTGGCGCGAACTGGGCGGGAACGCCGTTGTCTTTGACGTTAAAGACAGCGACGGATCTATCAATATTCCGTTTGACAATCCGTTAGCGGGATCCCACCACATCACCATACGCGACCTGCCGAAGTTCACCCAATTTCTACATTCGCAAGGCATGCATGCGATTGCCCGTGTCGCAATTTTTCGCGATGAACATCTCGTAGTGGCGCATCCAGAGCTGGCGGTGAAATCCAAACGCACCGGGCAGCCCTGGCGCGAAAATGGCAAGCTGGTTTGGACAGATCCATCCCAACCCAAAGTACAGGAATACGACATAGCCCTGGCGATGAAAGCGGCGCAAGCCGGCGCGGATGAAATTCAATTCGACTACGTTCGCTTTCCCGCCGAGGGCGATCAGAAAGACGCCAGTTTTTACTTCCAAACCCAGCATCCTGAGTGGCAGCGCTCGGACGTGATTGTAGATTTCCTCCAGCATGCGTATGGGCAGCTGCATCCCACAGGAGTGCTGCTTTCTCTCGATGTATTTGGAATCATGGCATGGCAGCGACCCGTGGATTTGGCTCACACCGGCCAGGACATTGTTCGCATGGCGAAATACTGTGACGTGCTTTCGCCGATGATCTACCCGTCCCACTTCTTCGGTATGGACGGCATCGCCCATCCGGGGGACGCGCCAGAACACTTCATCGGCGAATCCATGGAGCGGTTTGAAAAGATCACTCAGGGAAGCGGAGTCGTGATTCGTCCCTGGTTGCAAGCCTTCGCGTGGCGCACAAAGACGTACTCTCCGAAATACATAGAGGCCCAGGTGCTGACTTCCAAAAACGAAGGCGGAATCGGATTTCTTTTCTGGAACGCTAATAACGATTACAGCAAGCCCTACGCGGCCATGCCCGAGATGAGGGCCGCAAAAGGAAAATATATGCGCGGGGACGAATTGCCGGCGGTCGCGAGCGCTCACCCGCCAATCGCAGCGGGGAAATAAATCCAACACTCTTTAATTCACCGGAAGAGGTACTGCCGTGTTCAAAAGGACACTTCTCCCTAAGCAAGGAATTTCTTTAAGGGGTCCCAGTAGTGGTTATGCCATCCCCACTCAAGGTGGTCGAAGTCGCCTTCAGGAAAACCGGTATGATCCAGTACCACCGTTGTTTCTGAATCTCTGGGCTTGAGATCGAATTTCACGACTGAATAGACCCCGGCGTCCCAATGAGTAGGCCTCCATGCCTGGACAATCCTCTGATTGGGGACAAGTTCCACGTTTCGGCCCACAATCTGTCCAGCAAACATAGAAAACGCCCCACCAACCTTTGGATCAATTTCGGCTGGGAGGCCTGTAAAGGCAGTGAACTGTTTCGTACTGAGAAGAACCTCGTAGATGCGCTGGGGGGTAGCCTTCAGGTCAATATCTTCGTGCAGGGATGTCCGAGCCTTATTTGCCGCTGTGCCCGGCGACTCTTTCATCGTCTCCTGCGGAGTTTCCGCAAAGATCGCGGACCTCGTAGCCAAAGTACCAAGGGCTACTGCGATACTGCTTAGCAGCCTACGCCGCGTTGGCATGGACAACGACAAATTGGCTTTCTCATTCATGGTGTCCTCTCGGAGTTAATAATAGAGCTGCATTTGCGAGCGTTCGGGAGCCAGGCGTTTAGCCGGAAACAACAATCCATTGATGACCCAGTAACTAGCGATAAGCTAACATATTGGTCGAGGGGCAGAGAAAATCAGGTGTCAGCGGTTCTTGACCCTGATCACAAACTTCAATCCCGACCAGATTTCCGTCACCGCGCATACTTTCACGTCAACGAGGCCGTCTTTTAGGCCAATTTCTCTGACTACGTTTTCATCGAGATCTGTGGCTACCCCTGAGCTTTTCTTTGGCCAACTCACCCACAACATTCCCGCTGGAGCGAGCTGTTTCGAAAATCTCGGGAACTGCTTTTCAACCTCATTGCGGCTTTTCGTGAAGAGCATTGCAAAATCCAGGCGATCCCTCGATATCTGGCATTTCGCAAAGGCATCATTCAGCTCGGCCCTAACGTCTGAGGGCAGATTATGAAGTGCGATTCGGAAGCCGTCTTTTATGCCAAGCTTCTTGGGTAGAGGGGTTCCTGAATATCCAGGCATGAAAGTGGCTAGTTGGTCGGAGCGTAATAGCCGTGGCGGCTGCGCACGCGAAGCCCTTTACGATTTTGGGCGATAATTTCTATGGAGTGAAACTGCCCGTTCGGAGCCAGGCTTGCCGGCGTATAGGCAAGCGCGTATTGGCTGCGAAGCTCGTTCTGGATTTCGGAGAAAGCGTTGCTCACTTCGGTGATCTGGAAGGGGAAAAAAGCCCGTCCTCCGGTTGCGTCGGCAATGCGCTCAAGAACTTTATCGCCACGGCTGCTGCTCCCGTTGATGTTGGTGCTTATCGCGTAGACGATCACTTCAGCGCGCTCCGCCATCTCTACAGCTTCTTCGCGCGTGACGTGGCTCTGATTGTCATCTCCGTCGCTTAACAGAATGATCGCACGGCGCACCGGGCCGGTCTGCGATTCCTTCATCAGCTTGTCACGACAGGCAAAGTACAGCGCGTCGTACATGGCGGTGCCTCCGCCGGGACGCAGGCTGCGCACACCATTGGAAAGCGCGTCCGTGTTGTCTGTGAAATCCTGCGTGACTTCGGGCGTAACATCGAATCCCACAACAAAAGCCTTGTCATATCTTGGGCGAATGGTCTCATTGAGAAACTCGATCGCAGCTTGCTGCTCGAACTTGAAACGGTCTCTCACCGAATTGCTCGCATCCACCAGGAGCCCGACCCGCAAAGGCAAATCGGTTTCACGGCGAAAGCTGCTCACTTCCAGCGCCGGCCTCTGATCGTCCAAAACATTAAAGTCAGTTTTTGTCAGATTGTTCACATAGCGACCGTGCTTATCGGTCACGGTAAAAACAACGTTGACCTCGTTGACCCTCTTGTGAAAAGTAGCGGAAGGCTGCTCTGCCTGGGGAGGCGTTTCTGATGAACCTACGGGTGCGGTCTCGGGTTTGGCTGTGGTCGCTTCGGGTTGATTGCCTGATGGCGGCGATGTATCCGCTGGTTTCTGCGCTGGAGTTTGAGCGACAGCCTGTCGGGCGGCCTTCCTTGCGGCTTGCTGTTGCTGAGATACGGCGGATGGAGCTGAAGGCAAATCCTGATCCATCGAATTCTGTGCCGCATTCGCAAGCGGCGTCAGCGTAATCAGTACGGCAAAGAAGATGAGGATGCGGGAATACATCGGTTTCCTGATTATAAACCTTTGAGATTATTGACCGTGGCCGGGTCGCCGCTAGGCCCATTCGCGCAGTTTTTCCGTATCGGGGCAAATCGTTCTAACGCAGCGCCGAGGTTTCTGGGAAGTGCATTTTGCCCCGGAGACTGTTATCCGGCTTGGCGTCTCTTTTCGGGTTTCCCCACGTCCAATAGAGGCCGGAATACGCGTATGTTTCAGCGAGACCTGCAACCGAATGTCCGTAGCAAAAGAGGATTTGGAAACCCGGGTTCCGAATGTAGTAGTACCCACCGATATCCAACAGGGTTGCTCCTCTAATTTGTGGTGTCGCGAGCCCTTCAGCACCATGGGAGAAAACTTCTGTGCCGAGGGTCCATTTCTTCCCAAGATTTCGCTGCACCAGCCAGCCGCCATACGCAAAATTCCGATAGCCCGTCTGGGGAACAATTTCTTCTCCCAAGCCTCCGTAGGTAGTCCACGGCCCAAAGCTCTTCTGCACCCAGACCGGCAGCTTCGCCCAGGTCTTTCCGACGCCCAATCCCGTATTGGAGTTCCCATTCGGCGCTTCGATCATGGGGAAGATGCCAAACATAGGGCGATGTTTCGTTTCCGCGATAAATTTATATTTCACGCCAATTTCAATATCGCCAACGCCAAAAGCACTGGGTCCCGCGCCGGCGGGAAGATAGTTCGGGGTGTTGGAAGGCATAACGGATACAGCGGGAACGACGATATGGAATTGCGTGTTCGGCAAAACTCCCCAATTGAACTCGATCGCCGGCCCCGCTGTGTCCATCTCAACGCCCGTACCGCTGGCGTTTCCAAATGCATAAAGCTCATAGTGAAGGAAGTCCACCGGTTCGGGATCGTCCGTCTGAAACGGCGGACCCGCCTTGGCTTTCAGCACGAATATGAACAGCACCGTCACTGCAACGGTGGTTGGTTTAGCGAGTTGTCGGAATGCGAGCATCTTCTGAAAACACCCCTCAGTACGCTGCAACGTGGTCTATGCGATCAAGAAACTCTTGCAACTCCAGTGGCAGTTGCGCTGAGAATGACAATTCCTCGCCCGTTCTGGGATGTTGAAGCTTCAACGATGCCGCGTGAAGAAAATTCCTCGAGAGGGTATCTACGCTTTGATTCTTTCCACGCAGAACTCTTGGGGCGCCGTAGAGAGCATCGCCTACGACAGGATGACCCAAAGTAGATAGATGGACGCGGATCTGGTGAGTCCTTCCAGTATCAATTTTCAGTTCCAGTAATGTGAACTTGCCAAGGTGAGAATCAATCCGCTTCTTGACCAGGTAATGCGTAATCGCTTCTCGCCCAGTTTCCTTGCGAGCGGTCATTTTGGTCCGGTGCGCGCGGTCGCGGCTGATGGGGCGGCTGATGGTTCCTTTGTCTTGCTTTAACCATCCATGGACGAGGGCAATGTATTTTTTCTTGACCTCGCGCCTGGCGAATTGTGCCGATAACCGCCGATGAGCTTCGTCATTCTTCGCCACCACGATTAGCCCACTGGTGGCCTTATCAAGGCGGTGCACGATTCCGGGACGCAGTTCTCCGCCCATACCAGAGAGTTTTCTGAAGCGGTGCAACAGCGCATTCACCAGCGTTCCGCGATTTCGTTGGGCTTCCGTCGCGCCAGCGCCGGCGTGCACCATCATTCCCGCAGGCTTATTGATCACTGCCAAGTCATCGTCTTCAAAAACTACATCGAGCGGAATTTCCTCAGCAATCGCACGCAGCGGAGCAAGTTGCACCGTCCCCAAAATGGCAATGCGTTCGGCCCCACGCAGGCGCAGAGAAGCCTTGGCGGGCGCGTCATCTACGAGGACTTTTTTTTCGGAAATCAATTGCTGAACGCGAGCGCGGCTGGTTTCCTGAATATGGATAGCGAGAAACTGATCCAGGCGTTTGCCATTGCCTTCTGGTGGAACGGTAATCACGATGGGGAACTGTTCCGGCATAATCCGGATTCAGTAAATCATAATTAGGGTGAGGGCGGGCGGGTTCGGCAGAATGGACCAGGCTGCTTTACGTCCACGAATTATTCCGGCTTGATGAAGAGGCGGCCCGCCCTCAGTACACCCTTATCATCATTCCCACAAACAGCAAAATGGAGAGTGCGATGGCGCCAATGCTATTCGCACGCAGCATTCGATAGGTCGAGGGCCAGGGGAACATCAGCACATCAAAAACCGGCATAAGCTTTTGTGGCCACAGGAGTCCTGCCAGTCCGATCGCTAGGGAAATTTGTGTAAGCAGAGAAATACCCAGGTGGTTCATTCAACAACTCCAGGAAGATGCTGATCGGACGGGGGAATCCGTTGCAACCAGTCTGCCGGGCTTCAGCGGCGAGGTCAAGAAAAAAGAAAAAGATGTGGGTTAAAGGTAATCCGGGGGGACGCCTGGAACTTACCGGCTAGCAAATTTTAACGGTCGGCTCGCGCCGGCATCACCAGCCACTTCAGGATCATATTCACCAGGCTAAGTACGATGCCTCCCCAGAACGCGGCCGCAAAGCTGTGAATGTGGAATCCCGGAACGAAGATGGATGCCAACTCAAGCATGATGGCGTTGACCACGAACCAAAAAACACCTAACGTCAGAATTGTCAGAGGCAGCGTAATCACTTTGAAGAAAATTCCGAGGGTGGCATTGATCAGTCCAATTACGACCGCCGCGATCAATGCGGCCGATGCGCCATCCACGTAGAAGCCTGGCACGACGCGCGATGTGATCCAAACGGCGAGTGCGCTAATCACCCAGTGCAGCAACATTCGAAGCATTTGGCATCCTCCGAACCGCGATTAGTCTAATTGAAATTTCCGACAAAGACTCCGAGTGAAAAATTCTTATCCGCTGCTTTTTGCGTGATCGGAAATGATTGCGTCCGCCTCAATCTCGACGAGCATCTCTGGCGCGACGAACGCACTCACCGCTACTAGCGCCGTAGCCGGCCGGATATCGCGGAAGAACTCGCCATGCGCTTTGCTGACTCTTTCCCAGTCCGCGATATTCGTGACATACATTCGAGTTCGAACCACATCTTTTAACGTAGCGCCGCACTTTCCCAGGGCGCTCTCAATATTCTTGATTGTCTGTACCGCTTGTGCGTAAGGATCGCCGGCTCCCACAATCTTCCCGTCAATACCGGTAGCCGTGGTCCCGGCAACGAAAACGTGATTCCCCATTCGGACCGCCCGAGAGTAACCGACGACGGGTTCCCAAGGTGTGCCGCTGGAAATGTTGGTCCTTTGCATGATGCATTCTCCGAAGCCGCCATTATAAGCGAGCCGATTTCGCTGTACACCAGCCACTGCGACAATTAGCAGTCAACCCTTCAGTCTGCCAACAATTGGCGAGATGAAACCTTTTGCTTCGTTGTGTGTTCTAAGTGGTAACTGCGCCGTCCGGGTTGGCACGATGGTGGGGTGCCGGGCGCACGGAAGTTACTTGTGAATGATTTGCCGCTGAGAGATAACTGACCGTGGAAGCAAGCGCGCAGAGCGGATTTTCGGGGAGGGCAAAATGATTCCGGATTCGCATCCATTGCAACAGCTCTTCGTGGAACTCGTCGGGCGGCATTACGCCGAAGAGATTGGCATTCGCGATCCCCAGATTGTCGGCTACGTCGCTCGCCTGCTGTCGGAATTTTGCGAGGTCGAGGAACTCTTCAAGATCCGCAATGGCGCCGGGAAGTCTCTGACTGATGTTGGAGAGATGCTGGTGGAATCGGATCCCGTATTCGGCCCGGCACCATCTTTCGATCGCGAGCGCCAGGTGCGCAAACATATCGGCGATTACACGCTGTTTTTTACTGGAATGTTCCCCGAGAGTATCAATCACTTCCGGCTGCGCCGCAACCGGACCGAAAATTTTATTGACTGGATGAAGGCCGGAAAAGAAAGTTATTACATCGTTTCTAAATTCGAGGATTTTGAATACACGAAGGTCGCGCCGTTGTTTGCCCGCCTCTCGCATAATTTTGAGCAGTGCGTGTATGGGTTGAATATGGTGAAGAACGATCTCCAGGAAATGCAGCACCCGATCGTGCGGCGCGCAGACGAAATTTTGATGTAGTTGGCAAAGTCACTCCGAAACGCGCACTACGTCGTCACTCTGCCTACGATAGAAGCTCAAGGCGGAATCTCCCTGTTCTAATAATCGGAAGCGTTGAAGAGTCCCAAATGCGTCTCCAGGATCAAATTTATTTATGTGTTCGGCGATGACAATGCTTTCAGGTTTCAGCAATGACGACACAGAAAGCGCGTTCAATGTTTGGTTGTATTCCTGCGTGAGCTCATAAGGCGGATCGAGGAAAACAAAATCCGCGGCTACGTCCAGCAGTTGCAGCCTACGCAACGCCCGAACCACTTCCATATCTAAAACCTTGAAACCGGAATTGACTCCCAGCGAGCGCAGATTGCGGCGAATCAGCTCAACAGCTTTCGGCGCAGCGTCCACGAAATGAACAAGTCCAGATCCCCGGCTTATAGCTTCGATTCCAACAGCGCCGGTCCCGGCATACAAATCAATCCAGGCCGTCCCTTCGAGTGCTGAGGGGTTCCCTGCGGTAAGCACGTCGAACAATGTTTCGCGCAACCGGTCGGATGTCGGCCGCAGGTTGTGCCCTGCCGCCGAGACCAGCGGCCGGCTGCGAAACTTTCCTGCAATCACTCGCATTCAGCTACCCGTGAGCTTTCGCGGCGCACTTTCGATTGGGTTGACCGCAACCCGGCGACACGCCGCGTCGTCTAACTATATAGAATGGATATAGCAGGATTCGGAATCCTTCAGCTATGAGAAATTGGTCTATTTCCGCGGGGCGCATTTTCGGCGTGGAAGTCCGCATTCATCTCAGCTTTATTTTCCTTCTTATCTTTGTGGTTCTAACGGAGTCGGCTCCTCCCAGCACCGTGAATCCGGGCCGAAGTTTTGCACTGGTTGGCATAATTTTCGCTTGCGTGATCCTGCACGAATTAGGACACGCTCTCGTCGCCAGACGCGAAGGAATCCAAGCTAAGGCGATTATTTTGCTCCCTATCGGCGGGGTTACCCTGCTCGATGAAACCCAGCAAGCCCCAGACTCGAAATCGCAAGTTTGGAAGAGAGAAACTCTCATTGCTTTGGCCGGCCCGGCAGTGAATCTCGCGCTCGCGGCGATAGCAACCAGCGTCTTCTACCTGATATCACCTGAAATTAATTTGTGGGCACGGCCTTACGTGCATTCGACGAATCTTGCGCGGAGTTTTGTCTGGTCCAATTTATTCCTGGCTGGATTCAATCTGCTGCCTGCTTATCCGATGGACGGCGGCCGGGTATTGCGCGCCGTGTTTGCGCGCCAAATGGATTCAGTGAGCGCCACCAAGCGTGCCGTAACCATTGGTCAGGCCTTCGCTGCGATGTTCATGCTGACGGGCATGCTTTGGAACATTTGGTTGACCATGATTGGTTTCTTCCTGTTCCTGGCTGCGCAACTGGAAGAGCGTTCGGCGGTTTTTCAGTCGGTCCTGGAGACGGTGCGACTGGAAGACATTATGCTGACAGATTTTGCGACGCTGTCACCGGCCGACACCCTTGAGGATGCGCTGGAAAAGGCAGTTCATTCCCTTCAGGACGACTTCCCGGTAATCCGGGGCAGTGACATGGTGGGAGTCATCTCGCGGCAGAAAATCCTGCAAGTCTTGCGCGTCGAAGGTAACGGCTATGTGCAGGCGGTAATGAATCGTATTTTCGAGGTCGCTCAGAAGAAGGAATCACTGGCGTCAGCGTTTCGAAAGCTGACTGCGCGTAATCTCAGCATCATTCCAATTGTCGAAGATCAGCGTTTGGTTGGGATTGTCACCCTGCAAAATCTTATGCACTCAATGGCGCTGCTGGCGGAGAGCCGCAAGCTACGCAAGGCTGCGCTGAATTCCTGAACGTCAGGATGAACGTCAGAATTTGATCACCAGTCCGCCCGCCGCTTCCGCTAAATGTCCCTGCCTCCCGGTAAACAACGTGGGATTCTTGAAGCTTGGTGCGCGGTAGAACAGTCCGCGATACTGGAACCGCAACGCTATATGAGAAACCAGATCAGATCCCTTGAATCCTGGGATGATGGACAGAATTTTATAGTCCAGCCCAGCTCCATACAGCACCGCGAATTCAGTCTGCTTCACGGAAGGTATTGGTACCTGAATTGTATTGATGAAGGTGTTGAACGGATCGAATGCCAGCGTTCCCGCGCCTGCGAAAACGAATGGCTCGAATTTCTCAGTTTCGATGGGGCTGAAGACATAAGCCCCGCTCAATTCAGTCACTTTGGATTGAATACGAAAAACATTTGGCGTCGTATAAATTTGCGAATCGTTGCCGCGCGCGTAATTCACTTCAACAGAATGCCTTGCATTGAAGCGCCACCGTGCCGTAGCCAGAAATGCACCGGACTTGGTGGGGGTTTGGACGATTCCGTTGCCGGTAGTTTGCTTTGGCAATACCCCGGCGACGTTGAAACTCACATCTATGTGGCCGCCCTCCTGAGTAAATCCCGCTGAGGTAAAGAGAAATAATGCAGCGGCCACCAAACCTATTTTCTTAAACATCAGCCTCCTTGCTCACATTCGAATCCGGCCGAAGATGTGGCGCGGTCTTGCTAATACAGTTGGATGGCCTTCGCCTCGTGGACCGCGGGAATTTTTTTCAGCTCCAACAGCACGGCTACCGGAACGGGACTATCTACGTGAACCACAGCAATCGCTTCCGCCGGGGTTTTGGCCTGTCCGCCAGCCGTCCGGCGGCCGAGCGAAAAATTAGCGATGTTTATATTGTGCGCACCGAGAACGGTTCCCACTTTGCCGATCACTCCAGGGACATCCTGATTGCGCATATAGATCAGATTCGGCTCAAGTGGAGCTTCTATGTCAATTCCGTCCACGTGCAAAAGTCGCGGCGTGTTTTCTCTAAGGACGGCGCCCTTTGCGATGTGCTGTTCATTTTGAGTGTCAATCTGAATGGAAAGCACGCTGCCCGCGCCTCCTTTCGAGGCCTTGGGTTTTAGCGTTTCTTCAACTCGCAATCCACGTGACGCCGCTATGGTGGCGGCATTCACCAAGTTCGCCTTTTCTTCAAGCGTGTCATTCAGGATTCCTTTGATGGCGGCATTGCGAATCAGTTCCGTCTTCCACTCCGCGATGTGTCCGCTGTAACTCAGTGAAATCTTTTCCATGGCGCCGGTGCTGATCTGCGCCAGAAATGAACCGAGCCGTTCCGCAAGGGCAATGTAAGGCTGCAATTCCTGGTACTCTTCGTGCGACACGGAGGGAACGTTCACGGCATTTTGAATGACGCCGTGTTTTAGATATTCCTTAACCTGCATGGCAATCTGCTGTCCCACGGCTTCTTGTGCTTCGTGTGTGGATCCGCCAATGTGCGGCGTGAGGATTACGTTTTCCATGGACGTAAAGGGAGAATTCTTGAGAGGCTCTTCTGCAAAAACATCCATTGCCGCGGAGGCGACGTGGCCTTGTTTCAATGCTTCTGAAAGATCGGCTTCATTCACCAGTTCCCCGCGCGCGCAGTTTACAAGCCGCACGCCGCGCTTCATTTTCTTGATCGAATCTGCGTTGATCATTCCGGTGGTCTGCGGCGTCAGACCAACGTGGAGGGTCAAATAGTCAGCGGAAGCATAGAGTTCGTCCAAGGTCGCGGTGCGAACGGAGTTCTCTTTTGCCATCGCCGCGGATACATAGGGATCGTGCCCCATTACTTCCATTCCGAACACGCGGGCGCGCTTTGCAACTTCCATCCCGATTTTTCCCAAACCAACAATCCCGATTGTCTTTCCGCGCAACTCTGAGCCTTGGAGGGATTTCTTTTCCCATTTTCCCGCATGCATCAATTCGTTGGCGCGGCAGGTGAAGCGGGCCATCGCCAGCATGACCCCGAGTGTGTATTCGGCAACTGCGACGGCATTGGCCCCTGGAGTGTTCATGACCGCGATGCCTTTGCGGGTCGCCGCTTCCAGTTCAATATTGTCAACGCCCACGCCTGCCCGCCCTACTACCCGAAGTTTGTGAGCATTGGCCAGCAGCGCGGCATCAACCTGCACCGCCGAACGCACGATGAGGGCATCGGCAGACTCGAGCTGTGCGGCCAGGTTACCGTCGAGCTGCTCGGGTGTGATGACAGTCCAGTCAGGCTCGCGCAACAGATTTACGGCGGATGCAGACATTTTTTCAGCAACAACAATTTTCATGATGGATGAGTTCCTTTATTTCGATAGATAACGCTTCGTTGTGACTGCCAATTGCCGCCACGAATCAGGGCAGCATGGTGAACTAAGCACTGTCACGCCGCAGATTCGATCCCCTAAACGCGCTGAGAACGAGCGGAAAGTTTACTGTTTGCGCGGACCTCCAAAAACCTGGTTCGGGTCCTGTTGCACCTGCGTATATCCCGCAGGTATCTCGAAAAGACCTTTATCCAAGGGCGTTCTGGAGTACTCCGTTACTTCGATCTGCATCTCCATGAGCGAAGCGCTTGCGGTCCCAGATTGCTGTGGAGAACTCGACGGCGGAGTCTGCGCATCTTGATCTGCTTTCTTCTTTTTCCTTCCAAAACCACCGAACACACTGCCCATCCCCTTGCTGATCGCGTCTCTGGTACTGGTTGGGACTGATCCTTGATCGTCCGTCTGTTGTTGCGGTGGGGGCTGAGCCGGTTGCGTCTTCGCGGCCTGATCCTCGGAAACACCATTTGCCGCCATTCCGAAACTGACATTTTGCAACAGTGGCATGCCTTTGACCGTCGCCATATTTTTCTGAAATTCCTGCATTGCCGGACCCATTTGCGCGTTCATTCCCCCCATCATGTTTCCCATGGTCCCCGGCAGCCAGTCCAGTTGCTTTGCCATGTGCACGTAAAACTGTCTCATTTCGTCATATCCAGGCACGTCTGGCGCGATCCAGGCATCGGAATTCATCGTCATAGACGCGCTTTGCGCCTTTTCTTGAACTTTTGGGTCGGTGGACTCCATCAGCATTTCGATCTGCCATTTCACTTCCTTGGTTGGCAAGTCGAGTATTGTGCGAGTTGCGCTGGTCTCCTCGCTATGAATCTTGGGTGTGATTTTGATGTTGGCGGATTCCGGATGCTTGGTGATCGCCTGCTCCTGCGCCTGTTTAGCCTGCTCTTGCGCTTTCTGCATGGCCGCTCTAAATTCGTCGAACGTCATCGTGGAATAGGCTTTTCTGTTTGTGTCAATGTTGATGAAGCGCTTGCCGTCAAGATCAATGATCTGGATGGTTCCGTCGGAATGCTCCGAGCGCATTCGATTGCCCTTCACCATTGTGGTCGTTAACTGCGGTTCGTTAATTTGACGCGCGCTCTTGCTGAAGACCCCCAATGTTTTGGTCATGCTCATCAGGCTACCGCCGGTCATCTTGCTTGACTGGGTGTATTTGAAATCAGCTCTTGAGACACAGCTGGCAACTAGCAAACCCGAGAACACTAGTACCGCACCCCTGCTTACGCGCATAGGTCCTCCATGAAACTCAATGTGTCTTCGGAAAAAATGTCTTCCGGATTTTTTTCTACCGTGCCGCCCCGGCTTCGACCGTCACATTCTCGCTCAAACTGCGAGCAAAAACTTCCTGCGCGGCGCGAACCGACGCTCCATATTGAACCGATTTGCCGGTGACACTGGTTAACACGTGCTCGAGCGCCGCAAGAATTCCAACCGTGTCGAGATAATCGTAGTAGCCAATGTGCGCGATGCGGAACAACTTGCCTTTCATATCGCCCTGCCCGTTGGCAACCACTGCGGAAAAAGATTCCCTGAATGCTTTGACGATCGCGCTTGAATCCACGCCGGCTGGCGGGTCAATCGCTGTGAGCGCGGCACCCGGAGCGGAAGTAAACAACTTCAACCCAAGAGCTTTCACGCCTGCCCGCGTCATTTCCGCGGCCAGTTCAGCATTGTCAATCAGAGCCTTTCGTCCGGCTACGAGGTCGCCTTCTCCCATCTGCCGGATGAAATCCAGCGCTGCCCCCAAGGCCGCGAATAGAGAGGTGGCTGGGGTGTAAGAAGATTCTCCTTTGGCGGCAGCCTTCCGCTCTTTGCGAAAATCGAAGTAGTAACGAGGATTTTTCGTGGTTTCCATGCGCTTCCACGCGCGTGCGCCGATGGCGCAATAAGCCAAGCCGGGAGGGATCATCAGGGCCTTTTGCGAGCCACCGATAATCACGTCAATTCCCCAGCCGTCCACGTCGAAGTGGGTTGTACCGAGACCGGTAATGGCATCTACCACCAACAACGCATCGTTTCCGCTTTCTCTCACCAGTCGCGCGATACCTTTGATATCGTGGCGTGCGCCCGTCGAGCTTTCCGTCGCCTGAACATATACCGCACGGACATCCGGTGATAACTTCTGCCGGATCTGATCCAACGAGAAAGTTTCGCCATAAGGCACGCTGATCACTTCCACACTGCATCCGAAAGCTTTGGTCAGGTCGCGCCAGCGTTCGCCGAATTTGCCGGCCGTCAGCACCAGCACTTTGTCTCCAGGCGAGGTCAGGTTTGAAACCGAGCCTTCCATCACGCCGGTACCAGAGCACGCCAGCACCAGCACGTCGTTATTGGTGCCAATAAACTCCTTCATATCCGCGAGCACTCGTGTGTAGAGAGCCCGGAAGTCGGCGGTGCGGTGATGCATGGTGAACGACGCCATCGCGGTCTGCGCGGCGGGAAGTAAAGGTGTGGGTCCAGGGGTAAAAAGACGATTCTTCAGCAGCATTTTAGGAATGTCCCTTTCAGAGGAAGATGCTTACTAGTTTATCCCGGAACGCGTTTCTTGTGGATTGGTTTCTGGAAAATCCGATCCTCAACTACCGCGACACGAAGCTTATCCCAATATAAGTTCTGGTGTCCTTTGTGTAACTTCGTGTCCTTCGTGGTCAAAGCTCTTGCCGTGCCTTTATGCCATTCCCGCTATAATTCCGCCCATGACCTTAACCGAACAAATTCAGAAAGATATTACCGACGCTATGAAGGCTCGCGATGAGTTGCGCCTCTCCACATTGCGGATGGTCAAGAGCGCGCTCAAGAATCGCGAAATCGAAAAAATGGCGCCGCTCGATGAAAAGGAATCGCAGCAGATACTGAGTACGTTGATCAAGCAGCGCAAAGAATCGGTGGAGCAGTTTTCGAAAGGCGGACGCCAGGAGCTGGCCGACAAAGAAACCGCCGAAATTGCCATCATTGAAGCTTATTTGCCAAAAGCCGCGGGGGAAGAACAGATTGTCGCGGGCGTGAAGGCCGTGATCGCTGAGATGGGATCCCCGACGATTAAAGAAATGGGCACCGTAATGAAAAATGTGATGGCGCGCTTCTCCGGCGCTGGCATTCGCGTGGATGGCAAGCAAGTCAGCGATGCGGTGAAGAAGGAACTTGGCGGATAGATTAAAGGATAAGTAAGAATGTCACTTGCTGCGCTGCATTTCCCGGTACGCTTCGCTTTTCGATATCCCACGCTCTTTCGCGACTCTCTTTAGAGCCGCCTTTTCATCCAAACCCTCGTCGGCAATGATTTGTGCGACTCTCTTGCGGACTGTGAACTGAGTAACTTCGGGAACTGACTGACTTTCACCTTGAGCCACCAGCAGCGTAATCTCTCCCCTGAGTTGTTCCCCCGCTTTGATCTGATTCGCGAGCTCCCCAGCAGTTCCGCGCAAGAATTCTTCATGAATCTTGGTTAGCTCACGTGCGATTACAATTTGCCGGTTCGCGCCTAGAACTTCCACAATATCCTCCATCGTTTCTATCATTCGATGCGGCGCTTCGTAGAAGACCTCGGTCTGTGGAGATAACTTAACGCTCTCCAATATCTGACGGCGTTGACCGCGTTTTGACGGCAGGAATCCGTGAAAGCGAAAGGAATCTGTGGGCAATCCGCTTGCCGCGAGTGCCGCCAAGAACGCCGACGGGCCGGGGATGGGAATTACGGGTATCCCGTGCTCCACCGCGAGAGAAATCAGGCGAAAGCCAGGATCGGAAATCCCCGGCATTCCGGCGTCTGTAACCAACGCGATTCGCGTACCCTGCTCCATCTTTCGAACCAATTCTGCGGCGCGCGTTTGTTCATTGTGCTCGTGATAGCTGGTCACGCGCGACGTGATTCTATAATGATTCAAGAGCTTTTGCGTATGACGAGTGTCTTCACATGCGATCAGGTCGGCCTCTCTCAGCACCCGCAAAGCGCGGAGCGTTATGTCCTCGAGATTTCCGATGGGAGTTCCGACCAGATAGAGTGCCGGGGCGGCGCTCAGAGTTTGCACGCCAGCAGGCGCGACCGGTTGGTCATCAGTTTCGCCGGGACAGGAATTATCTCTTCCCGCATTCATGTGCGCGAGTCTAACATCCGCAAACGACCGGGATGCCTTTGCCAGGAAAATTGACGGAAGAGAGTCCAGACCCATAAAATCGCGATACCTCATGCCACTTTACGAGTACGAGTGCAAGAAGTGCCACCATCGTTTTGAACGAATCCAAAAATTTTCGGACCCCTACGTAAAGAAGTGCCCCGAGTGCGGTGGACCGGTTGAGTTGGTGGTCTCCGCGCCTGCGGTTCAGTTCAAAGGATCGGGATGGTACGTAAACGATTACGCGAAGAAGTCCTCCGCGCCATCTTCTTCAAGCGGAGACTCTGGTTCCAAGGCAGACACAGGTTCCAAGGGCGAATCTGAGTCCAAAGATGCTTCAGAAACGAAGTCGAAGAAAGAAGAAAAATCAAAGCAAAATTCTTCGGGGTCCAACCGAAAAAGCGAAAAGAAGGCTTCCTCCAGCGACAGATCGTGAGAGTGGGCAAAATCTGGCCCCTGAACTCACCCCCGTGAGTACAGTATTTGCGCTTTGAATCCCAATTCCACGAATCTCATCTAATCTCCTGATAGTCGTTATAACGAGGATTATTCCGGGGGCACTAGTTCATGATCAACATTCGACGCAGTGACGAGCGCGGTGGAGGCGATTACGGCTGGCTGAACACCCGCTACACATTTTCTTTCAACACATATCACGACCCCAAATTCATGGGGTTCCGTTCTCTTCGAGTCATCAATGAAGATTATGTCGCGGCGAGTCAGGGGTTTCCCATGCACCCGCATCGCGACATGGAGATCATTACTTACATTCTGGAGGGCTCGCTGGAGCACAAAGACAGCCTCGGAACCGGCTCAGTCATTCGACCGGGGGACGGGCAGCGCATGAGCGCAGGCAGCGGCATCCGGCATAGCGAAGCGAATCCTTCGAAAACCGATGCGGCACACCTTCTCCAGATATGGATCCTGCCCAACCGCGAGGGCATTCAGCCAAGCTATGAGCAAAAGCCTTTCCCCGCAGAAGAAAAGCGCGGCAAGTTGCGCCTGATCGCGAGTCCGGATGGGAAGAACGGTTCCGTAACTATTCATCAGGATGTGCGCCTATACGTCACTCTTCTGTCGCCGGGGGAAGCCGTAACTCATGATATTGCGCCCAATCGGCACGCGTGGCTGCAAGTTGCCAAGGGTTCCGTGGAATTGAACGGGAAGCAACTGAAGCAGGGAGACGGAGCAGCTGTGAGCGATGAGAGAGAACTAACCCTGGAAGGCGCAGAAGACGCCGAAGTATTACTGTTTGACCTGGCGTGAGTGCGTTGAGTTAGGCATAGAAATGCAGTCCGGACTTTCTCGCGCCAAAACTTTGCCAATGTACAGAGTGCCCCTGTGAGTCCTACAGTTTTATCGGGATTGTTCCATTTTTGAATTGGAAGTATTTTGGGCACAGTTGCCTCATATATCCCACCTTTTCAGGCAGGAGTTCGATACGAATCGGACTCCTGCTCCTGTCCTCTAACCTCCGATAACAAACGTAAGTAAAGCTTGCAAAGTTGCGCCATCCGCTGGACGCCCTACCAGATTCCCCTTTATCATCCCCTCACGTGATCGGACAGACCATAGCGCATTACCGCATCGTCAAAAGTTTGGGCAGTGGCGGCATGGGTGTTGTGTATGAGGCTGAGGATCTTACCCTCGGGCGCCGCGTCGCCCTCAAATTCCTGCCCGCAGAAGTCGCCGGCGAGACTGCGGCTCTCGACCGTTTTATGATCGAGGCCCGCGCCGCCTCCGCCCTTAACCACCCGAATATTTGCACAATTTATGCCGCCGAGAACGCCGACGGAAAAGCATTTATTGCCATGGAGCTGCTCGAAGGGCAAAGCCTTGATGCGATGCTAACCACTGGTCCCATGCCGCTCGATCGCCTGCTCGAAATCAGCGCCCAGCTTGCCGATGCTCTCGACGCGGCCCACAGTAAAGGAATTGTTCATCGCGACATTAAGCCCGCAAATATTTTCATTTCTCAGCGCGGAGCCGCCAAGATCCTCGACTTCGGACTTGCAAAGCTGACGCAAGCGGCGCAAAACGCAGCCGAAACCATGGCAACGCCGGACCATCCGGTCCCGGCACACCTGACAAGCCCGGGCAGCACGGTTGGCACTATTTCCTATATGTCCCCTGAGCAGGCTCGCGGTGAGACCCTTGACCCGCGTACCGATCTTTTTTCGCTCGGCACCGTGATGTATCAAATGGCGACGGGCAAGCTTCCATTCGAAGGTAAGACTTCCGCGGTGATCTTTCACGCCATCCTCGAGCGCGAGCCTGTTCCTGTCATCCAACTCACCCCTAGCCTGCCAGAAAAGCTCCAGGAAATTATCGCCAAGGCTCTGGAAAAAGATCGCGACCTGCGTTACCAATCTGCCGCTGACTTGCGCGGGGATCTCAAACGATTGCAACGCGATGCCGGTGTTGCTCGTTCGAAATATTCTTCTTCAGCCTCGGTGGGTGTCGGCGCGTCGTCGTCCGCGATCAAACCTCCGAGCAGTTCGAGGATTGCCGCCGCCGCCTCCCAGCACAAACTAGGCGCGGGAATCACGACCCTGATCGGAATAGCGGTAATCGCAGCCGCCGGCTATGGGATCTATGCATTTCTTTCGCGCAGCAGTAAAGCTCCCTTTGAAAACATTTCCATCACGAAAATTACCGAGACCGGCAAAGCCGCCAGCGCCGCGATTTCTCCCGATGGCAAGTACATACTGAACGTCGTGAATGAGAACGGATTAGAGAGCCTGTGGCTGCGCAACGTGCCGACCAGCAGCGATACCCAGGTCATTCCGCCGGCGCAAGTTCACTACACTGGCCTGCGATTTTCTCCTGATGGCAATTATCTTTATTTCGTGCGCAGCGAGTCTGCCAAGCAGGGCCTGGAGTTTCTCTATCGCGCGCCGGTGCTCGGTGGGACGCCTCAAAAGTTGGCTACGGATATTGATTCTAATATCACGTTTTCGCCTGCCGGGGGCCGATTTGCCTTTGTTCGGTACAACGATCCGGAACCGGGCAAGTATCAGATTCTCATTCAGCCCACCGATGGAGGGCAGGAAAAGGTTCTGGTTAGCGATCACTCGACAAAGTGCCTCTTCGGACTAAGCTGGTCTCCCGACGGCACGACGCTGGTATGCGTGTTTCTTCAGCCCGAAGGAGCGCTCAGCGGCCTCATGGCAACAGACGTAGCTACCGGCCGGCAGAAAGTGTTCTTCCGCTCAGACGCAATTCTGGCGGACCCCATCTGGCTGCCCAACGGCAAGGGATTGATGGTTTTGTCGCGTGATCAGTCCTCGAACTACGCGCGCAACCAGATTGGTTTTGTGTCTTATCCTGAGGGGAAATACCGCTCCGTTACGCGCGACATTAACAATTATTCCGACCTCAGCGTTGCCTCGGACGGCCATACTGTGGCCACTGTTTTGAACGAGGGTCGCTGGAATCTGTTCGTGATGCCCGCTTCGTCTGCCAGCAGCGGGCAGGCCAAACAGATCAGTTTCGGCAAACCTGTCAGCCAGTTCAGCTGGACCCCCGCCGGTAAACTCGCGATCGCCGAAGAGGGTGCACTCAGTCTGCTCGATCCCGACTCCGGCGACAAGAGCATGTTACCTACCGACGGTCACAGCCTCGCCGAAGAGCCCTCCGCCTGCGCAAATGGCAGCTATATCGTGTTTATTATGGCTGGGTACGCCGGCAAACGAACCCAGATCATTGGGCGCATGGACGCTGCAGGTGGAAACCTTAAGCCGCTGACAGACGGATTGGTTGACGACGGGCCCATCTGTTCCCCCGACGGGCGCTGGGTGTTTTACCGCGATGCCGCCAAAACTGCTGCCCTCATGAGGGTGTCCATAGACGGAGGAGCCTCGGAAAAAATATCGGCTAAGCCGGTGGATAGTAATTTTGCCGTGTCCCCCGACGGGAAATTTGTCGCGTTCGTTACCGTGTCGCATATCGGGGACCACGCGTTTCAGTTGATTCTTTTGCCGACAGACCAAAGTCAGCCCGCTAAGACCCTCGCATTCCAGCACCCTCCATCCGGAGGTGAACGTTTCTCACCCGACGGTAAAGCTCTCGTTTATCCGATTCGCAATGGTGATGTTGATAATCTGTGGCTCCAACCCCTCGACGGTTCGTCCGGAAAGCAGATCACCAATTTCACCTCCGAACACATCGGAGACAGCTTCGGCTGGTCCTTTGACGGCAGCAAGCTCGCCATGATTCGCGGCCACATAGACTCCGACGTTGTCCTCGTCCGCGATTCTCAGCAATAAACGCAAATCTGCTAAGTCAGGAAGATTTTTCTATCTTAACCTCGACTCATCCGTGCCAGTTCCGCAATATTCCATAACGCACTGGCAACCAGCAGTGTCCAGAGGGAAGCCAACGCTAGACCGCGCTGCCCGCTTTCCAACAAATCCGCCGCAATACCCGCGACGAATAGCATTACAAACGGCACTGCCATGAGTTGAAATCCGAGACCTGGATAATGTGGCAACGCCAGGCTCATGACAAGAAATAGTGCCGCAATCAGCAACGGGGCGGTGTTGCCAAAATATCGCGTCCGCGGCCACAGCAGGTATGTAAGCAGAGCCGGCGGCAGGGCGATGACCAATGCTGGACCGCACTCGGCCAAGTGAGCAAGCACCTGCGAATAGTCGCCGCGCATCGCAAAGGCTCGCCAAGTTACATTCGCAAAGTCTGCATGACGCAACGCCTGCCAAAAGACTGAACCGTGGAAAGAATAGGAAACATAAAGCAAAAAAAATGCCATGGCGGATGCCGCCAACCAGATTGCGAAGGCCGCACCGCGCCGCGACGGCGCAAGATATAGCATGAATCCCAAAGCGACGGGAGCCACAACGATCAGTGAGAACTGAGACCCAACGGCGAGCGCCAACGATAGTCCCAGCAACATTGTGCGCCGCCAGTTCCACAAAACAACTTCGCGCGGAGCATACAGAGTGTGGGCCACGGCGATCGCGGTAAAAATTGCGCCGAAGGCGCCCCACGCCGCGCCCATCTCAGGTTCCGCGATCCACAGCGAACTCGATTTTATGATTGCGGGCGAGAAGCAATACAGCATCAGCGCGATATACCCGCCAGCATTGCCATAGAGTCGGCGAGCTACATACCAGAGCGACGCGCCCAAAAGTGTGCCGAACACTAGAAACGGAAGTCGCTCGAGCCAGAACCAATAGGGCGGGGCAGAAGCTTGCGGAGTACCCTGCGAACCAAGAAGCGGGCCCGACAAAATCAAAAACCATAGCGCCGAATGATTGGGATCGTAACCTTGATTTGATTCGAGCTCCATCGGCGGAAGTGTCCCCGCTTCAACCCGGGCATCGGATGGCACACCCGCTATGGATTTTCCGCGCCACTGGCGCAATCCCTCCTGAACGCGAAATAAATCCGCAGAGTTCACCTCGAGGGCCGGTGCGTTGCGCGCAATCAACCACAGGCACTGCGCCAGGAACACTAAAAGCAGAATCGCCGCCAACACTTGCGGACGCCCAAAACGTTCCCGGCTGAAAAATGCGCGCATGAAGGAAGGCGAGTGTTTTACCATGAGCGGGGACGATTCCGGAAATGCACGAAATTGACAAAGTGGACCAGGACGAGCCTGGAGCGGACTCTCCGCTTGCGCCAGATCAAGGCGCCCAACCGCACCCTCATGGTGAAATCTACCCCGTCCAGGAGGGGCTAACCCCACGGCCGCCTTTCGATGATCGCATCTCCAGGATATTCCTTGGGTCTGACGGTCTTCGTCCGATATGGCGATTGTTTCTCTACCTGGCAATGGCGCGTGCTTCCTTCTTATTGCTTGCGGGCGCGCTGAATTACGTTGCAGAACACTCCGACGTGCTGCAACTTTGGATCGAGCTGGCTTCTGAGGTCGTATTGCTGCTTGCCGCCATTGTTCCAGCCCTGCTCATGGCTCGCCTTGAGAGTAGAAATCCCGGCGACTACGGGTTGCCTTCGCGGCACGCTTTCGGAAAACTGTTTTGGTTCGGCATGCTCTGGGGAATCGCGGCCCTTAGCGTATTGATTTTGGCTTTGCACGGGGCGGGCGCTTTCGCCTTCGGAAGACTGGCGCTCCATGGATTTCGGATTCTGAAGTTCGCTGCTTTTTGGGGGGTATTTTTTCTTATCGTCGCTTTCGCCGAAGAGTTCCTGTTGCGCGGTTACACGCAATTCACTTTATCGCAAGCAACAAGTTTTTGGCCGGCTGCCGCGTTGCTCTCAATCGCATTTGGAGGGATTCATTTCTTGAATCCGGGTGAAGCCTGGCAAGGCATATTTGCCGCCGCGGGGATCGGATTTTTCTTTTGCTTGACTTTGCGGCGCACCGGGAGCCTCTGGTTTGCTGTGGGATTCCACGCCGCATGGGATTGGGGCGAAAGCTATTTGTATTCTGTCCCAGACAGCGGCGGCGTTTCTCCCGGACATCTTCTGAAGTCTTCATTTCACGGTCCCAAATGGCTAACGGGAGGCTCAGTCGGTCCCGAGGGCAGCGTTCTGATATTCGTACTTTTGGTCTTGCTGTGGATTTTGTTTGATCGTACCTACCCTGAAGTGAAGTACAACTCCAATTTGCCGATCAAGGCGATTGCCGCCTGAATCAGCGCTCGGCGCTCATGAAGTAAAGACCCGATAGGCGAATGTGGCTGTCTTGGGCGACAATGGAGCGGATTAGAGCAAGGCTCAAAGCTTTGATGCCGAGGTGAACCATGAATAAAAAAGTCGAAGGCGCTCCACAAATCGGACCACATGATCCAGAACATCTGGGTAGCCGTCGTGACCCGGAAGAACGCCACACCCATCATGAGAGTCAGGAGCAGGAAAAATCATTTGACAAGACTCTCGCGGATTCTTTCCCCAGCAGCGATCCTTCATCGTCAATTCCTGACCCTGACGGGGACGTGTCTCCGCAAAATTCCCCCGCGACGGTTGATGGCGCGTTGCTGGTTGGGTTGAAGGAGGGAAGCTGGGCGGCAATCTCTATTGATGACCGCAAGGTAGTGGGAACTGGCGAGACACAGGAAGAGGCTGAGGCGGACGCGAAGAAGCGTCATTTCAGTCAGATTCAGCTAGTTCATGTCCCCGCTCCAATGGAGACGAAAAAGGCATCCTGAGCGACGTTTGTTTGAAAGGGCGCGGCTTCAGCCGCGCCGTTAGTCAGCCTTGGAATTACGGCATGCCTGAAGACATGCCTTTTCTTATGCCGTTGGGAAAGCGAAATACAGCGGGGCAAACAAACTATTTCGGGTTCTCAAGCCGCA
>DASYGR010000074.1:0-5315 GCA_035999525.1 Terriglobales bacterium | reverse complement strand
CGCGACTCATCCGGGCATTTGAGGATGGATGATACGTTCTGCCCTTCCAATTGACGTTCCCTCTTCGATGTCGAATCCGCGAACGCAACAAGAGGTAAGAAAAGAGCGGCAACCCGAATATTGCCAAGGCGTTCGCATTCCACGAAAAATGGGCCCTGCGAATTCGCATCAGAAATCGGGAGCACAACGTCAAAGCTACTCCACCCACAAAAATCGCCGGAAACAGCGCCCCACGGAACGCCAGAATGCCCGCCGAGATTGCGCACCCGGCAATGACAACGAATTCGCCGAATCGCAAAGCCGCCAACTTCAAAGACGCCGGAAATAAGAGCGCCAAATTCTTCGTCCAGCCTTCCCTAAGCTGCCCGAAATTCCGATACATGCGGGTTCGAACGGCCTCTCCGCCGTAGCGAAAGAATATTTTTCTGCCGCTGGCCTTCACCACCCTCGCGAGGTCCACATCTTCCAGCAAACTTACGGCCACCGTGGCGTGACCTCCAACCGCGTCATAAGCCTCACGCGAAATCAGCAGATATTGTCCGTTTGCCGCAGCCGCCGGCCACGCCGGATCACTCACTTCCGAAGGACGAAATGCGGCTGCCAATTCCGCAAAGACTACGGGCATTAACGCCTTCTCCCAAAAGCCCTGCACTTCCTGCTCCGGTGAATAGGACAACAGAGCCGCACCATTCCGTTCCGCTTCTGCAACAGCCCGCGCCAGCGACTCGGGATTATGGACTGTGTCAGCGTCCGTGAAAAGTAACCACTCGCCCTTTGCGACGGCCGCTCCTGCCGCCATGGCATGATTCTTCCCGGTCCAATTTGGCGGAAGTAATCCGGCATCGATTACGCAGACGCCCGAAAAAGACTCGGCAATTTCGCGCGTTCTATCGGTTGATCCATCGTCGACGACGATGATTTCGAATGGGATGCCTGCCTGAGTAGTCAACGATTCCACACAGAGTCCCACACAGGCTTCCTCGTTGCGAGCCGGAACAATAATCGAAACCACTGGACGAACCGGCTGCTTGAGAAGCAAATCCATAAGGCAATTATCGTATTATAGTTTTGTGAGCCGTGCCTCCTTCCTGATTACATCCTTAACTTTGTTCCTAGCGTTGTTCCTAGCCGGATGCTACAGCAGATCCGTTCCGCCCCTGATCGGCAAACCCGCTCCTCAATTCACCGTCCAGGATTCAGATCGCAAAATTGCGCTCAGCGACTTCCGCGGAAAAGTAGTAGTGCTTAATTTTTGGGCAACCTGGTGTCCTCCATGCGTTGAAGAGCTGCCATCCCTGATTCAAATGCAGCAACAAATGAAGGACAAAGGCGTAGTCGTTCTGGCCATCAGCGTTGACGCGGACAAAAACAGCTATGACCGGTTCTTGAAAGAGCACAACGTCAACTTGCTCACCGTCCGCGATGAAGCAATGCAAAGTAACAATCTCTACCGAACCTCCAAATTCCCCGAGACCTACATCATTGACCGCAACGGCGTGGTGCGACGCAAGTTTATCGGCCCTTGGGACTGGAGCCAAGCCGACACTCTTGATTACCTAAATAAGCTGTCCGCCGCACAAACAAAGTAGGAACACCCGCCACGTAGGGTCGCCGCCCCCGGCTGCTCAGGGCAGAGAGGTTAAGGGATGTTGCGGTTGTTTAGTGAATTCCAACCATTCTTCGGCTACACGATGAGATGGGAACCAGCCCGAAGGTATTTCTCCAGTGGGGGCCTGATTTCCGTTGGGTCGAATGCTTGCATCGCACGCATCCCATGTCGGGCTTCCCCAACCGTCGCGAACTTCTGAGGTACATGTCCTAATAAACCCGACCCATCCGCGGCTATCGTGGATCTTGCGTAGCGGCTTCAATGGAGAAGGCCGTCGCAGCTTGATAATCTCGTCAAGCCACGCGAGCAGAAGCGGCTTTGTGTTGATGATGCAGCAATGGGGCGTCTTGTTTTGCACCAGGAATGCCCAGGGCGATCCGCGATCACGGTAGAGACGAAAGTAGTTGTAGGGTCGCTGGGTGCCGCTTACCTTGTCAGCTCCGCCAGTCAGGATGAACTCAGGAACACCCAGCGCGTCCGGCGGCAAGCGCACGTTGTCAACACCAACTGGATCATAGTGGCCAGGATCGGTCGGAATAGATGCAACAATGCGGCCGGGAGCATAGCCCACAAAATGAGCAAATAAAGCGCCCGTACCGGAAAAACCCAGCAGGATGAGCTTTGCGTCGGAAAGTTCCGGATGCCCACTCTCCCGGGCAAACTGGTTCAATGCCGTGAACAGTGCCCGCCCGATCCCGTGGGAAGGGTCCATATCCATCTCGTGAGGCCCTCCCGGAGCATCCTTTGCAGGACATTGATGAGGCATCATCAATGCAAGGTCTAGATGCCGGGCGAACGAGATCACGTCGGGATCAGAGTAAAACTTCATAATGTCGAGACCACGGTCGAACGTGATCCACACAGCCCGCACTTTGCGATGCCCTGCTGGAAGGGTGATGTCATAGTGACACGGTCCAGCAATATCTTCACCCGGAAACGGGTTCACGGTCGTCCTAAATGTTTGAGCATCCCCGAGCGATGCCGCTGCCAATACGAGGATCAGAATCCGACGCACACGAAAGCTCCCGTCTAAGAACGAACCACTAATTGTAAAGACCGGAGTTGGCTTGCGCTTGTTCATATTATTTTTTGCTTTTTGAGACGACGGCAGATCGAGCCAGTTTGGTGCCGTTCCTTCGCAATCATCTTCGCTACAATTCAACCGTGAAGAATTGGGACGTGATCATCGTCGGCGGCGGCATTATTGGTCTCTCCCTCGCCATCGAATTGCGCAAGCAAAACGCGCAGGTGTTGATCGTCGAACGCGGCGAGCCCGGTCGCGAAGCTTCCCACGCTGCCGCAGGAATGTTGGCCGATGCCGAAATTGAAGGTTCCCTGAAACCGCTGGCGCAAGCCAGCGCGCGAATGTATCCCGAATTCGTCCATGAATTGCAGGATGAATCCGGAATCAACTGCGATTTGCGTGATCAAGGCACCCTGCAATTCACATCGTCTTTAGATCACCTCTTGACCGGAATCGGGTCGCCCAATTTATTGCAAAAAGAAATTGCAGACCTCGAACCTGCTCTCGCGCCGTCGACCGTGCCGATCGTGCATATCAAAGAACGCAGCGTTGATCCCCGATTGCTTACCGCCGCTGCGCTGAAGGCGGCGAAACATCGTGGCGTAGATATTTCTTCCGGATCGGAAGCGCTTGAAGTGACGCTGTCAGCGGGAACAACAAATGGGATCCGTACCGACAAGAGTTCATACAACGCGCCGATAGTAGTCAACTGCTCAGGAGCTTGGGCCGGTCAATTTGGCCCAGTGCGAATTCCGACGCGGCCAGTCAAAGGCCAAGTCCTCTACGTTGCAGGAGGCCCGCCTTTGCGGCACGTGCTCCGAACTGAAAATGTGTACATTGTCCCTCGAAGCGATGGGCGAATCTTAATTGGTTCAACACTAGAGGAAGCCGGATTCGATAAGCGTACAGATCCGGACGTCATTCGCCGGCTGCATCAATCCGCAACAAACCTGGTCCCAGCGTTGAAAGAATCGCGAATATTAGAAGCATGGGCCGGATTGCGTCCCGGCACCCCCGATAACCTGCCAATTCTAGGTACCACCGCTTCTCCCGGCTACTTCGTCGCGACCGGGCATTTCCGTGATGGCATTCTGCTCGCACCCATTACCGCCCACGTGATGGCGCACGTCATCACCGGAAAGAGGCAGGATTACGACATCACTCCGTTCTCTGCGGATCGTTTTCGAAACTGAATCACTTGAAGGACGCCCTGCCATTCGCCATCTTCTAGACAATTCGGGTGGGGCATGCTCCGTCTGGATTTCGAAGGAATTGTAACTAACAAGGCTGCCCTCTTATCGGGACAGCCTTGTTAGTTAGAGTGGTGATGTTGGGGAGATCAAAGTCTTAGACGTCGGCCGGCCCTATTTTGCTCGTCTCCATTGAATCAAGTAGAGACTTTCCGGTCCGCTTTATGCCGCCTTTGCCTGGTGCTTCCGGCCATAAGTTTTAACTGCCCGTTCAATCCCAGGGCCGGCCTTTTTCAAATCCTCCAGATTCATGGCCGGATGAAACTCGACATGAGCATTGAATGCAAGAAACCAGGGCTCAGCCACCCCAGGAATATGTGAAGCATCCTGGAGATCGAAAAAGATGAAGCCGGTCCTCTTGCCGTTTTCTTCGGCGAAATAAGCGGCCTCGGGTTTCAGTTCCGCGAGAATAGATTCTATGGTTTTTGGCAGAGATCCATCAGAGATTGCAGCATTTCCAGTGTCCACGGGTATTGTGGCTTTGAGCAAGCAGCGCATAAGACCTCCTAATTGATATGGGTGCGTTCATCGGGGCCGAGTTTATTCCGAAAAGCAAGACTGGTCAAACGTTTCTGATGGACTTGACCTGCTGCTGCGGATTGGCGCATGATTCGCGCGTCCGGAATTTCAAGGAGGCCAAGATGCCACATTATTTGCACCAGATTGCCTACGCGGCCGAAGGTTGGGGAGCCCTAATTGCCCAGCCCCAGGACCGCGTGGAAGTTGTCAAGACAGCCGTGGAGAAGCTAGGTGGAAAGGTCGAGAACGCCTGGTTTGCCTTTGGCGAATACGACGTTATCCTGATTACTGAGATGCCCAACAACGTGAGCGCCGCTGGCATCTCTATTGCATTTGCCGGAGGGGGCGCCTGCAAATCTGTGCAGACGACGCCATTGCTCTCCCGCGAAGAAGCGCAGCAAGCGCTAAAGAAGGCAAGCGAGTCAGGATACAAAGCAATGTCGTCAGCGAAAGGCCGGGCAGCATAAAGGCGGGAAATCTCTACACTGCGATCTTCAAAAGCGTAGGGCCCGACTTTGAGGTCGGGCCTACGCTTTAAAATCACCTCCAAGTGTAGGCGGCCCGTTGACTGCCGCGCTCGCGACAGGCAGCGTTTCTATATCTGCGTGCCGTGTTCGTCGTCGCTGGGGTTGATTTTTAGCAATTGCAGCGCGCTCTGGCTTGCTAATGTTGTGTTCCAAGACTCGAACATATTTTCACTGACCATCTCGTGTCCAATCCCACTCCTGATTTCGCCGATCCAGACACCCCGGAGCTTTCCGTAATCCTGCCCTGTCTGAATGAAGAAAACAGCGTAGCTGGATGTATCGAGCAAATACTTCGAACGTTCGCAGAGCAGAAGATCGCCGGCGAAATCATTGTCGCCGATAATGGCAGCACGGATAAATCTCCAGAGATCGCGCGTAATGCTGGA
>DASYGR010000071.1:0-3308 GCA_035999525.1 Terriglobales bacterium | reverse complement strand
TTGCGAACCAGAGGCGAGGATCGGGTATGGTCGTCTTCATCGTCTGCGACGGTCTCTTTTTCTACAGGTTCACGCGGCTCTTGCCTGGCAAGGACTTCTTTCTTTTTCTCGGGCGGTTCCGGTTGTGCTTGTGCCGCCGATTTTGCCGGGCTTGCGGTAGTTGCCTCGCCGTCAGCGGCGATCGTTCCCACAACTGTGTTGACCTGCACCGTGGCACCCTCGCTAACCTTGATATCCTGGAGAGTACCGGATGCAGGTGCAGGAATCTCAGCGTCCACTTTGTCGGTGGAGATCTCAAACAACGGTTCGTCTCGTCGAATTTTGTCTCCTGGTTTTTTCAGCCACTTTGTAATGGTCCCCTCAACGATGGACTCTCCCATCTGAGGCATCACGATGTCTATCGGCATAGTTCCTTCCATGAGGCTAGTAATTTAGAAGCCTCGCAACCCTTCATTATATAAGGAAGCGTGCAGCTCATTTGCGAGACCGGTCACTGCATGTGGTCATGCTCGCCCGCAGCGGATGGCGGCGATACTCCATAGGCTTTTTTCCAGTAATCCTGCACGCCCGGGGAAAGCTTCCCAATGTGCGAGAGGAATGCAGTGACTTTCCACATGTCTTCTTCACTCAAAGCTTTTCTCCACGAGGGCATTCCGGTATATCGCACGCCGGTGCGGACAGCATAGAAAGTGTGCCATTCCGGATCGTCCAACGGGGCGAGTATGAGCTGGGGAGGCGGCGGGTAAAGCGATTTTTCCAGGATACTGGGTTTGTTATCGAGTGCTCCGTGACATACGGCGCAGTTCATGGTGTAGATCTTCATGCCCTGGATCAGGTTGTCATCGGTCGGGGGTATTGGATTGCTGATCTGCGGTGCATGGCGGTCCATCGAAGAATCCATCGCGCTCATCGCAATGCGCCGCTCAAGACTGGAGGGAACAGCATCCGCATTCGTGGGCATCAGCCCGAACGAAAGAAAGGCCAGAGCGCCCAGAACAAGCACCAGCAGCGTCACGATGATTCCAAGGATAAACTTGCGCATTGACTCTCCCATGTTGCCAAGGCCAGCCAGAGACGCGCCTGAACGATTACAAACACAGCAGGCAGCGGCCTGCATATTGTAGTGCAGCAATCGCCAAGGTGTCGTGCTTGACCTGGACTCCCAGTCTTAATCGCAGCTAGTAGGCTTTCAGCCTGCGTGCTTCCCGAACCACATCGCTTACCTTGGGAAGAAAATATTCCTCCTGAGGCGGAGAAAAAGGGACTGGCGTATCCATAGCGGTGACTCGGACAATGGGACCATCGAGATCATCGAACGCTTCTTCGTTGATGATGGCCGCGAGTTCTCCCGCGATTCCTCCAGTGCGGACGTCTTCGTGAAGCAAGATCACTTTGTTGGTCTTGCGCACAGTCGCAACAACAGCTTCGCGGTCTAGTGGTGATAGAGTTCGCAAATCCAAAATTTCGACTTCGATTCCGTCCTTAGAAAGAATTTCCGCGGCCTCAAGCGCCAAATGTACCATTGCAGCATAAGTGACGATGCTAAGGTCGCGACCTTCGCGGGCTATGCGCGCCTTTCCAAGAGGTACGATATAGTCGTCAGCCGGAACCTCATCCTTGATACGGCGATACAGATATTTGTGCTCGAAAAAAATAACGGGATTATTGTCGCGAATCGAAGCCTTGATAAGACCCTTCGCATCGTAGGCGGTGGCCGGGCAAACCACTTTCAGGCCGGGCGTGTGCACGAAGTACATTTCATTGTTCTGTGAATGGAACGGGCCGCCGTGAACATTGCCTCCGCTGGGCCCACGGAGCACGAGAGGCGCGGGCGGTCCCCAAAGATAATGGGTTTTCGCAACCATGTTCGTAATTTGGTTGAAAGCGCAACCGATAAAATCCATGAACTGAAATTCGGCGACCGGGCGCAACCCGGTAAGCGATGCGCCGAAAGCCGCGCCGACAATTGCAGATTCAGCGATTGGGGTGTCAATGACTCGCTCGGGGCCGAAGCGGTCAATGAACCCGTCAGTGACTTTAAATGCTCCGCCGTAAATTCCGATGTCTTCACCCAGGCAAAAAACTGTGGGATCGCGTTCCATTTCTTCCCAGATCCCCTGGCGGATGCCTTCGAGATAAGTGAGTTGCGGCATGTTGAATTTGACACCAGCGAACTAGCGTCATTAATTCTATTCGATCTCACGGCAATTCGAATTACTCGAGCGACTATCAGCGCGTTCCGCTGGACCTTCGAGGGTTGCGTCCGGGTTGAAGAGCAACCCAGACTCGTTCCGCAGCTGACCGTCCGAGCGCGACCTTACCGGCGTCGGTTGTCAAATTCAACGTTTGATCGTAGTTGCGTCCCGAAACGTGCAGAATGGCGCCGGGCCGGATACCCCGCTGCTCGAGAAATTCCAATAACCTGCGATCGCGTTCGTAAATGCCGCTAACCAGATAATTCTTTCCAGCATCGGCCTGAGCCAGCAATAGCAGACCCCGGCGGCGACGGCTCGAGGGACTTTCGAGTTCGCTTACGTTACCATGAGGACAAGAGCCACCGCGGCCAAGTTTTCCTAATAGCTTGGCTTCAAAATCAGGGGAGACTGCGTGCTCAAGGCGCTCCGCTTCATCGTGCACCTTGTACCACTCCATGCCGAAGACTTCGGAGAGCATTCTCTCGATTAAATGGTGACGTAGCGTCAATTTGCGGGCAATCTTCCGGCCGGTTGCGGTAAGACCGACGTGCCCATCTGCTTGCACACGCACTAATCCATCCTTCTTTAAACGGCGCACTGCCATTGTGACGGCCGGAGGAGACACGGACAGCCAATGCGCGAGGGTGGCTGAGATAACAGTCTCCCCTTCGCTTTCGGCTTCCAGTATGGCCTTTAGATAATCTTCTTTGGAGACAGTGATCATCTGTCAGAATTATACGGCCCGATGTTAAGTATAGTTAATCGCAATCGGTTCCCGACGGGGTCGCGATGTCGGCCATTGACGGCAGAATTTGACATCGGCGTTTCTGGCTCCTAACCTGTTGAGTCAAAACTATGAAAGTTCTGGTGATTGGAAGCGGCGGGCGCGAGCATGCCTTGGTGTGGAAACTGGGTCAGTCTCCGCGGGTTTCGAAGCTGTATTGCGCTCCTGGAAATGGAGGCATTGGGAACGTAGCGGAGTGTCTGCCCACCGATCCAAAGGACCTCGATTCTTTGCTTGCATTAGCGCACAAAGTTCGGCCTGACCTGACCATCGTGGGTCCGGAACTGCCTCTTCAACTTGGCGTGGTGGACGAGTTTCAGCGACGTGGA
>DASYGR010000056.1:0-7402 GCA_035999525.1 Terriglobales bacterium | reverse complement strand
GTCCGTAACTTTTTTGCCAGCGGGTTCTCATGTAAAGCTGGGCGCGAATAACTTCGTCGGAAGGTATTGCTGAATCATCCAGCACAGCGGAGGCTTCGCGCCGGGCAGCCTCCAGCAAATCGCGATCTCTGGTCAAACTTGCCACTCGGAAGCTCGGCATACCGGCCTGGCGTGTGCCGAAAAATTCACCGGGCCCACGGAGCTCAAGGTCGAGCTCGGCGAGTTGAAAGCCGTCAGTTGTGCGGACCAGCGCATCCAATCTTCGCTCACCGTCTTCGGAGACTTTGCCTCCAGTCATCAAAATGCAAAAGGACTTAGCGGCGCCGCGACCGATGCGTCCCCGCAATTGATGTAATTGCGCCAGCCCGAAACGCTCCGCGTGTTCAATCACCATCACGGTCGCGTTGGCAACGTCCACGCCAACTTCGATCACCGTGGTCGCGACAAGGATGTCCAGGCCGCCATTTTGAAACATCCTCATGACCTGTTCTTTTAAATCTGAATCCAAGCGCCCGTGCAAAAGCCCCACACGGAATTCCGGAAAAATCTTGTTGCTCAATTCTTTGTACATCTTGATGGCAGCTTTCAGTTCACTCTCTTCATTTTCCTCAATCACGGGATACACAACGTAAGCCTGATGTTTCGCCGCGACCTGCTTTCGCACGAATTCCCATACGTCGCTGGACCGCTCATCGGACACGCGGCGCGTAACAATCGGGGTGCGTCCGGGAGGCATCTCATCGAGCACGCTGACGTCAAGATCGCCGTATAACGTAAGCGCGAGGGTGCGCGGAATTGGAGTCGCGGTCATCACCAGAACGTCCGGCTCGGGGACCGAAATGTTTTCATCGCGTCCATTCGAACTGATCGGCGGGTGATCGTCGCCGCTTTTCTTCATCAACCTGAACCGTTGCAGGACCCCAAAACGGTGTTGCTCGTCAACAATCACCAGTCCAAGTTTTGCGAATTCGACTTTCTGTTCGATGAGCGCGTGCGTCCCGATCACGAGCTGAGCATTGCCTTGAGCAATGTGGCGCCGCACGTCGCGTTTGCGGTCTTCCTCGAGCGACCCGGTGAGAAGAACAATTTTGTAGCCGGCCGGTTCGAGAATATTTCGCGCGGAAAAGTAATGCTGCTGCGCCAGAATTTCTGTAGGCGCCATCAGCGCCACCTGGTAGCCATTTTCCACGGCGATAATCGCCGCTTCAAAAGCCACGATGGTCTTGCCCGAGCCGACATCGCCTTGCAGTAGCCGGCGCATGGGAAACGGCTCAGCCATCGCGGTGGCAATCTCCTTCAATACACGTTTTTGCGCGGCTGTGGGATGGAACGGCAATATTTTCTTGATCGCCTGCCGCACACGTTCGTCGAGATGAAAACCAACGCCGGTCTGCGCTCTTTGTTGCCTGCGTTTCATTTCCAATCCCAGCTCCAAAAAAAATAACTCCTCAAAAACGAGCCGAACGTGCGCGGGAGTGCGCCAGGATTGCAGATCGTGAAAACTTTCTCCCGGATCAGGCCAGTGAACTCTCCACAGGGCTTCCCGGGGCGGAATCAGTTTCATGCGCCGGCGAACCGGTTCGGGGATGGGATCGGGAAGTTCGGGTGAAAGATCTTCCAGGGCCGCATGGATCACGCGGCGAAACCAGCGCGGCGTAAGCTTGCCTTGTCCAGCCGATTCATAGATGGGGACAATGCGTCCAATCTCAAGAGAGCTGGCTACTTTGTCTTCGGTCGACACACCGGGCTTCTTATTTTTTTCGTCGTTTTCGGGATCGGAAATAATTTCAAATTGTGGCTGAACCAATTGCAGTTCACGAGTGCGCGTACCCTCCTCAACCTTGCCGTAAAGCGCAACCACCTGGCCCGGCTTAAACTTGCCTTCCAGATATCGGGCATTGAACCAAATGCATTTCAGCTTTGTCCTTCCCTGGCCGGCCGTCATTTCAAAGATTGGCATGCGGCGAGTGCGGAACAGCCCAGAATTGCGCACTTCCGCAATCACGGTTGCCATCTCTCCGGCCCTTAGTTCTGCGATTCCCCTGGGATTTAACCGGTCTTCGTAACGAAAAGGCAGGTAGTGGAGCAGGTCATCCACGGTGCGAATGTCTTTGGACGCAAGAATTTCCGCGATCCTTGGGCCAATACCCTTCACGTATTGCACGGAAGTGTGGGGTTCCAGCATTCCTGAAGAATGTTAGCAGGGCAGAGACGCGCTTGCCCGTCGCAGGCATAGCCGGGGACAGGTAAGCGGAGGCAGTGTTAGGTCGCTTTATCGCTCACAAGAGCTAACCGCCGCGATTATGGGATGAGGTTACTTTCGGAACATGGGTAACTCGAGTTAACGCGATAAAATCGTGCTGGAAATATGCAGAAAATCGCCATTCTTTACGACGCCAGCCAGGCGGTGTTGTCTACCTTCGATTTGGATGAAGTTTTAAGCCAGGTCCTCGTGATCGCCCGCGAATACTTTCACTTGCAGAACGTCGCAATCCTACTGTTTGACAAGGAAACGCAAGAGCTTTATCTGCGATCGCAAATCGGTTGGGACAGAGGCACCGACGGCGTAAGGGTTCCGATTGGCGCCGGTATCACGGGCGCAGCCGCCGAACAGAGGCGGCCGGTTTACGTGCCCGATGTGACGAAGGACAGCCGTTACCGGGTGTCGGCCAAGAACTCAAAGTCTCAACTCGCGGTGCCGCTTCTGGTGCGGGAAGAAGTCGTCGGAGTACTCGACTGCCAGAGCGAGAACCTTGACCACTTTGATCTCGAAACGATTGATTTGCTGCTGTTGTTTTCGACTCAGGCGTCTATGGCATTGCAAAATGCCCGCTTGTATTCCCTCGAAAGACGCCGCGCTCTGCAACTAGAAGCCATTAACGCCATTGCTCAACAGACAACCGCTGTTCTCGATTTGAAGGAGTTGCTTTCCAAGGTCTGCATTTTGGTGCAGAAGGCCTTTCACGTTTCCCATGTCTCAGTGCTTTTGAAAGATGAGGAAGACATGGTGGTGCGAGCCCACCACGGAAACTTGACGCCATGCATTCCGCAGGATGGGCGAGTGTTGGCTGGCGAAGGGTTTTGGGGAAGGACGCTGGCATCCGCGGCAACGCTGATCGAGAATGACGTCAGCAAGATTCCCGGCTCGGTTGGCTTCTATCTGGAGACCGCCTCCCGGATGTGCATTCCGCTGGTGTCGTTTGGACAAACGCTGGGCGTTTTGGTTCTCGATAGCTCTGAAATTGGCGCATTCAACATACAGGACAAGCAGCCGCTGGAATCGGTCGCGGACATCTGCGCTACGGCCATCCAGAATGCTCACTATGTTGAGCGCATGAAACAACTCGCTTATCTGGATGGGCTCACGGGAATTTTTAATCGTCGTTTCTTCGAGCTTCGCATGGCTGAAGAACTTGAGCGAGCGCGCCGTTTCGGCGCCGGCATGGCCGTCATCATGGTTGATATTGACCATTTCAAACGCTTGAATGATGAATTCGGACATCTGATTGGAGATGAAGTGCTGCGCCAGGTTTCCTCAATCTTCCATCAGCAGTTGAGAAAGATTGATGTGGTATGCCGCTACGGTGGCGAGGAATTTGCCATCCTGCTTTCGCAGACGAATCCAGTGCACGCGCTCACCGTGGCGGAGAAGTTGCGGGCCATGGTGGAAGAGTGGCAGTTCCCTGGTGTGCCGCGCCTCGTGACCATTAGCGCCGGTGCCGCGACCTATCCCGATAACGGCACCACTCGTGACGAGTTGGTCAAAGCCGCCGATGCGGGACTCTACGCGGCTAAACAAGCTGGGCGCAATCAAGTTTGCAAGGCGCCGGACTCCATTAAAAGCTCAGGCCAAGCCAGCGGCAGATAAGAGTCTTTGATCCAACTTAGTAGATTTTTTTTCAAAACATGAGCCGTCATCCTGAAGTCCCCGCGTTTTTTACAGCGGGGCGAGGGATCTCGCGTGCAGCGGATAACCGCCTCACGACGCTTGAACCCCTCCGCCCATCCCCGTAAACTTAATAGAGTGCACATTCACACCAGTCCCGGACAGCATCGCACGTCGCGAATCCTTCAGATTTCGCTGGGTGTCACGCTCGCCTACATCGTGCTTCTGGTCGTGTCGGGAATTCGCGCCCATTCGCTGGCTCTGCTCTCTGAAGCGGGTCACAATCTCTCGGATTTTCTGGCTCTTTTACTTTCGTGGGTTGCGGTATACCTGCAATCGCGGCCCCCCAGCGCCACCAAGACTTACGGATACCATCGCGCCGGAGTGCTCGTTGCCTTAGTGAATGCAGCCTCGTTGATGGCTGTGTCTTTCCTGATTTTTTACGAGGCCTTTCGCCGCTTGCAGCACCCGGAACCTGTTCATGCCGAAACCATGATGATCGTGGCAGGCGCCGGAGTGGTGATGAACAGCGCCATTGCCCTGATGCTTTGGAAATCCGACCGCGACGTAAACATTCGCAGCGCCCTGATTCACGAGATTGGCGATACGCTTTCCACTGCCGCAGTGATCGCCGGTGGCTGGGCAATCCTGGCGACGGGCCAATCTTGGATTGATTCCGCACTGTCGGTTGGCATTGGCGCGCTGATTCTGTGGTCAGGATTCGGAATCGTCCGCGAGACGCTGAACATTTTGCTGGAGGGCACGCCGCGCGGCTTGAAGCTGGAGCGCGTAGAAGAAGCCATGCGGGCCGTGGACGGAGTCAACGATGTCCACGATTTGCACGTCTGGAATATTGGATCAGAAACTCGCGCACTGTCTTGCCATATTTCGATTGCGGACATACCGCCGTCCGTAAGCGAACGCATTCTGCGCGACGTAAAAGAATGTCTGCACCACGAATTTCAAATTAATCACACAACAATCCAGTTCGAACACGAAGTCTGCGAAGTGGCGCATGGATGCGTGATCCCGGTCAGCGCCGAAGAACACCAGCATAGTCATTGAGGTGGGCGACTAGATTTTGATTGTGCGGTAGACATTGTTGTCCGCGGCTTTTTTGTTTACCCTCGTGGGACGAAAATCACAACAATATCGACGGACAAGACGGTCCGCATCCGCGCGATTCCCACGTCTCGCAAAAACGGCGAGACGTGGGGCACCCGGCTACCTATTCTGCTTTTCGTAAATTTCTTTCACTCTCTCGATCGTGTCCGCTTCTTCCGGCAACTTATCCGGACGCAATCTCACGATCCTCGGGAAACGTAGCGCGTATCCACTATTGTGCCGCTCCGATTTCATCATGTTGTTGAAGGCCACTTCGAGGACGATCTTCGGCTCGACCACTAGTCTCAATCCTTGATCTTCTAGCGTGTGCTCTAAAAACCACTTTGTCATCTCGGCGATCTTGACATCGGTCAATCCGGAATATGCTTTGCCGATGTTGACCAGCCGCTCTCCATCGCGCACTGCGAAGGTGTAATCGCTCAATACCGAGATTCTCTTGCCGTGTCCGTATTCCACGGCAGTGACAACCACATCGAGAGTTGCGAGTTCGCGCTTCAGCTTCAGCCACGATTTGCCGCGACGCCCCGGCGTGTATGGCGATTCAGGATCCTTGATCATCAGTCCTTCATTGCTACGAGCTTGAGCCGCTTCAAAGAGAGTGTCGAGTTCCTGGGCAGAGGCAGCGCGAAAAACGGGAGCGCGGATAATACGTGTTTGCGAGCGTTCGTCGCTTGGGTCGAAAGTAAGAAGCGACTGCGAACCGGGTTTGGACTTCCTTAGTGAACCTTCGTGTCCTCTGTGGTTAACGCTTTTGACTTTTCCCAAGACGCCGTCCAGAATTTTCCCGCGTTCACCCAATGCACGATCCAGCAACAACTCCCCATCCGCATACAAAATATCGAATGCCAGATATGCGACAGGCACGCGCCGGATCATCTCTTCACTGACTCTCTTCCGTCCCAGCCGCTGCTGCAATGCGCTGAAAGGTAAAGCGCGGCCTGACTCCTCAGAGCCGGCCGAAAGATATCCCCATGCCACAATTTCTCCATCGAGGATGACGTCCTGAGCGAATCCGGATAAAGCATCCGCGAGTTCAGGGAAAGACTCAGTGATCTCATCCCGCGTGCGAGAAAAAATCTTCACGTTGTCCCCCGAGCAATGGACCTGCGCCCGGATACCGTCATACTTATCTTCCACAAATGCATTTTCGAAATAAGTCAACGCCGCTTCCGCCGAATCAGCAGGGCTGGCCAGCATGAATCCCAGCGGATGAAACAACCTCATGCGCGCTTCGGACAGCTTGCCGCCGGCCGCAAGCCGCAATGTCTCGCCAATATCGCCTAGTAACATATTGGCCCGCTGAACCTCGCTGACAGTTGGTCCATAAGCTTTGGCGATCGCTTCCTCGACCAGGCTTTCCTTTAGTCCAATGCGCAGGTCAGCTGTCATAATCTTCGCAACGTATTTAGCTTCGAGCGGACTCGTGTGGGACAACAAATCACGAAGCAGCGCAGCTTTGGCCGAGACCCCACTAGCGGTGGCAATCTCTCTAAATCGCTTCTGAACCTCGAGAACCGACAGATCGGCATCTCTTCGGATGTCGGGCAACACCTCAGCTGCGACCGATCCGAGGTCGCCGTGCCGCTTGTAGGAAGCCGTCAACTCGTCCTGGGACTTTCCCGACAGCTCCCCGACCACACGCCAAAGCAGCGACCCTCCAACTTGTAATGTAGTTTCCTCCCAGAGCGGAAAGGCGCGGCCCGAGAGGAAAATTGCGGAAACCGCGGCTTCTTCTACCGGAGACGAAGAAAAGTACGCCGCGACAGTTGCGGTCTTTTCCAGCTTCTTGGTCGTCGCTGCGACTTGCTCACAGATAGCCGCCAGTCTTTTCATGTAATACTCGTCATATCGTGCCCGTCATGCCATGCCCGACGCCGAATTAATCTTATTGTTTGCAGCGAGTTAGGGACATCGGGGATGGTGGACACCCGTGATATTCTAATCTTTGCGCTGTTCCGCGCGGAAGGATCATCCAATCGGTATGCATTCATTGAAGAAATTTTTAACAACATGGTGGAATTTCCTGGTCGCGGTGCAGCTTCTGCCTGCGCTCGAAGGCGGAGAAGAAACCCTGGTCGGCGGCCAAGCCGTGCTTGAAGGAGTTATGATGCGCTCTCCTCATGCATGGGCTATCGCGTGCCGCAAGCCTTCAGGGGAAATCTCAACTCATAGCGAGCCGCTCGAAAGACTTTCCGAAAAACATAAATGGATGGGATGGCCCGTCGTCCGTGGCGTCATGACCTTGGGACACGCGATGACCTTGGGATTTCGCGCGCTACGTTTCTCCGCGAACGTTGCGTTGGATGAATTACAGCCGGAACCAAAAGAGACCGGGAAAAAGAAATTCGAAATCAGCGGCTGGATGGCCGCCGTAAACATAATAATTTCAGT
>DASYGR010000051.1:0-11197 GCA_035999525.1 Terriglobales bacterium | reverse complement strand
TTATCCTTGAAATAGTAATAAAGGAGAGCCTTGTTCACTTTCGCGGCTCGAGCAATGGCATCCGTTCGCGCCCCGGCGATGCCTTCATCGGCAAATTCCCGCACCGCAGCTTGCAGGATAGCGGCGCGGCTTTCTTCCGGCTGGCGGCGGGAACCGAGAAGCGATTTGGTGGCAATCTTCATTGTTAATTAACTAGTTAGTTAGATTGTATTGGAATCAAGAGAATCTTTTCAAGCTAATAAAAACCGCCGAAGCGTAGGGAGTCCTAGCGAGGCAGTGAACCCGGATCACGGCCGGGAAAGATCCAGCAACACCACATCCGAGCGGTCTTGCATTCGTTCGAGGACAACTTCACGCCCGTCGGGAGAAATGTCGAAGTTTCGCATGTCAAAGTCCGGGGGTAGGTTGGTCAATTGCCGCTCAGAACCAGTCTCTAGATTGATGAGCCAGAGATCCTTATGTCGAATTTCTCCTCGCATAAGTACGAGTCCGCGTCCTCCCGGGAGAAAAACAAAATGTCTAGCGCCCCGCGTCAGAGTCAATGGCGGTAAAGGATGCGCTACAGCTTCGGCTGTGACAGCTTTCACCGAAAAGGTGGTGCCGATGTCGGGTCCCGAATAAACGAGGAAACGGCCGTCCGGCGCCCACGCCGGATCAACTGAGTATTCATGAACAAAAGGAGTGGGAGCACGGCCATCAACGGGCACGCGGAAAAGTTGTGGGACGCCATGATCGTCCGCCGCAGAGGTGATTGACTGGCCGTCGGGCGTCCAAGCGGGAGCACCCTGAAGGTTGAGAGAGTCAGCCACAATACGTGCGTTCGTGCCATCGGCCTGCATCACATACAGCAGCGTTTTTCCCTCTTGACGGACGGAGAATGCAATGTACCGTCCATCGGGCGAGATCGCAGGTCCGCCAAAAATTTGCGCTCCCTGACCACTCCACAACTCCGAGCCAGTTCCGTTGGCGAGTTTCCATATGCTCTCACTGGTGCCGGTTGCAGAAAGATAAAGAAGATAGTTCGCACCCAGTCTCGGGGAGGAGCCCGTGCCGGTCGTCAGCGAGATTCGAGCGGGTGCCGACATCCCGGTTGGTGAGTCACCGAGCTGCAAACGCCAGAGTGTTGTCTTTGGACTTGCCAGAGTAGCTACCAAACGGCGACCGTCAGCGCTGGCCGCCAATGACGTGTATCGGTCAGGACCATAGGTCAGCCGGTGTGGAATCCGGCGTGCGACGTTCATACTATAGAGCCACGGCCCCGACCCATCGGCATCGCTGGCGAGGTACATCAGCGTGCGCCGATCCAATAAGACCGGATAACTCACCTGCCCAAAGTGCGACGTAATTCGTTCAGGAGTTCCGCCGGCTGGAGCGATTCGCCAGATGTCTAATTTATCCTGGAGAGTGCCCTGCACAAAGTAAATGAAGGCGTCATCGGGCGCCCAAAACGGAAAGTGCGAATGCAGTCCGGCAGACGCAGTAAAGATGAGCCGGCCCTTCGATCGCTGGCTACCGTCCGATACGAACAGCGGATCTCCGGGGCCGGGCGTATGGTATGCAAGCTGGGTGCCGTCGTGCGACCAGTCAAATTCCGCAGCGCCTTCGAGGTATGGCTTTGGCTGTCCGCCGAGTGTCGGCACCGCCCAGATGCTGATGTCGCTGTTGCCCGGTCCGTTTTGTTTACGCATCCAGAACGTAACGAACGAGCCATCGGGCGAGAAACCCAAAGTTCGGATGGACGGATTCACGAGTTCCGGAACGCTCCCGTGGGTCAAATTGTGGAACGCACTCGAACCGACCTGCGTAACCCAGACGTCCATCGGTCCATCGCGGTCTGACAAAAAAGCGATGAAATGGCCATCGCGGGAAATCGCAGCAGCTTGCGCAGTTCCATCGAAATCCGTGACTGTCTGAAATCGCGCGTTCGCGATGGGGTTTCGCCAAAAGTACTCCGTTTTCTGAAGCCAGAGGCTTACGGCAATGGCCAGCACGCCTCCGGCTGCCAGCAGAAGGAGAAGAGTTCGCCTGGGAAGAAAGCTCCATATCGCCGATCGCTGTGTTTCTACCGCTGCGTTGGGGAATATGGCCCCATTCCCGTTTTCCTGCACTCGAAGATTCCGGCTGCGCATCCACGCATCCAAGTCCGTCCGCGACGCATAGACCGAGCTTGTTCGATCATGCAGGTGCCGGTGGACGGGCATCCCCTCCCGCTTCTCCCAGCGCTGGACCGTCGTCACGTCGCGCTTGAGGTATGCGGCGATTTCCTTCCACGAATCCAGCCGGCCTTCGGGCGGCCTGTCGGATGGCGGTGTGCTGAGTGATGGCTCGCCCATTGCGTTTTCCTCGTCAGTCAGCAGGCGTGACAGACTTGGAGGAGCCCAAATTGTAGTCCCTCAGTCCGGTAAAGGCACGGCGAAAGGCGGCATTCGACGGCAAATCAAGGAATGTCTGAGATTCTGTGCCTTGCCGCTTGATTGCGACCCTAAGGTGCCCCACTGTGTCGGTGCGTCACAAATCAATCCTAGGTTGGAGGTTTTTATGAAGAGGGTAAGCACCGTCGCAATTCTAGTGCTCACGATAAGCGTGTGCGCTCTGGCTCAAGAATGGTCACATAGAGATAAAATATTCAGCGGGGTGATCAATGCCTATACGCCCCAAACCACCAGTTCAACCGGAGTTATCACCGGCCCGTACGAAGTCCGCGGCCCCTGGTCCCTGACGTTGGAGCGAAATTCGACCAAAGCGGACTTCTCCGCAGCTCTGAACATGGAGTTCTCCGATGGCTGGGTTTTAACTCACAACACAGCCGCCCCTGCGAACTTCGATCCGACCACCAGGGGCGCCCATACTCACCACATCACCCTGGTAGATGGCGAAGTCACGCAGATTGCAAACGGATTTCAAGTAACCGGTCCGGCCGTATTCACCCTGAATGGAGGCTCCGCACCGGTTACCGTTTCACCCTCGCAGGTGGTGATACAAATCACGGGCGGCAGCGAGGTCGAATTTTCCAATATCACGCTGACTTTTCAGTCGCCGGGCTCCAACCATTTTGGAACCGATCCACTTCCCGGCGTAGTTCGAAGCGTCAGGGACGAAAGAAGCAGGGAACCAAGGTAGATGCAAGCGAGCAGCTTCATCGGATAGGCGAGTGTGAAGGAGTTGAGCTGCGCTCAACTGGACGGGCGAGGGCGCCCGTCCCTACGTGTTTGTTGCCGGGCTAAGCCGCGCCCCCGGCGATTGACGGGACCAGCAGCACCTCGTCACCTTCCTGGAAGGCGTAGCCGTCTCCGCCGAGGAAGCGGATGTCTTCTTCGTTGACGTAGATATTCAGGAAGTGACGAACTTGCCCGGAGGCGTCGCGCAGGTGCGGCTTCAAGTCAGGAAATCTCTGGTCCAGCTCGGAGAGAAGTTCTCCAAGATTTGCCGGTGAGCATGTGAGCTTCTCGGTCCCGGCCGTGAGACGGCGCAGAGCGGTGGGAATTTGAACTGTGATTGTCATTTTTCTTTCTCTATGCCTCCACAGTCTCGGGAATTGCGGATTTTACCGGCGCGTCGAGCACGCTTTCCAGATACTTATTGAAGTCCGCGAGTTTCGCGGCGATCGGGGCCTCGGCTTCGTATTGTCCGGTGAGCGCGTCCGTCGTCTTCAATCCGTTACCGGTAATGCAAAGCACCGTCGTTTCGTCGGATTGAATGCGTCCCTGGCGATAAAGCTTGCGGGCGCATCCCACGGTGACGCCGCCAGCGGTTTCGGTGAAAATGCCTTCGGTCTCGGCGAGGTCCTGAATTCCGCGCACTACTTCGGGATCGGAAACATCCTCTGCCCATCCGCCGCTCTTATTGATGGCTCGAATTGCATAATGACCGTCGGCCGGATTCCCAATGGCTAGCGACCTCGCAATGGTCGCCGGTTTCTGCGGATCAATTTCTAAATTCCCGGCCTTCACCGCGGTCGAGATCGGCGAGCATCCGGTAGCTTGCGCGCCGAAAAATTTCACCTGCTTCGGCTCAACCAACCCCAACTCCTGCAATTCCTCGAACGCCTTTTTGATCTTGGTAATTAACGACCCGCCCGCCATTGGGACGACTACGTTATCCGGCAAGCGCCAGCCAAGTTGCTCGGCAATTTCAAAGCCGACCGTCTTCGATCCCTCAGCATAATAAGGACGCAGATTCACATTCACGAATCCCCAATTGCGCTCGTCGGCAATTTGCGAGCACAACCGGTTCACCTGGTCATAACTGCCGGAGATGCGGACCAACTTTGCTCCGAATACTTGCGTGCCCAAAATTTTTGCAGGTTCGAGATCGGCAGGAATAAATATCCAAGCCTTGAAGCCATTGCGCGCAGCCTGCGCCGCCACCGAATTCGCGAGATTTCCGGTCGAGGAACATGCCACGGTATCGAATCCAAACGCGCGTGCCTGGGCGAGTGCCACGGCTACCACGCGATCTTTAAAACTCAGCGTTGGCAGGCAGACGGCGTCATTTTTCAAATAAAGATGCTTCGTGCCAAGATCGCGCGCGAGTCGCGGCGCTTTCAGCAGCGGCGTAAATCCAGCGGGCACGGCTGGCTGATAGTGCGGCGGCAACGGAAGCAGTTCCGAATAACGCCACATGCTGGGAGGTCCGTGGGCGATTTTTTCGCGAGTGAAACTGCTGCGGATAGAGTCGTAATCGTAGAAGACTTCGAGGGGCGAGAAGCAATCGTCGCAAATCGAGCGTGCCTGGTTTCCCCAACTCTTGTTACATTCACGACAGCGCAGTTCATATCTCATCAGCTACTCTCTTTCTTGCAGCGAGAGCGGCCGGGGGACGAGCGTCCGAAAGCAACCTAAAATACGAAACCTCTTTCCCTGGAATTAGGAAAGAGGCGCGAGATGCTGAAATTCGGCACCCCGAATCTCATGTTCCCCCTTTTCCAAGGGCGAGAGTTGACACCGGGCGACCGAAAGTTGCCTTCCGATCCGGTTGTCGTGGCTTCTTAGGGCTCGTCCCTCAGCCACTCTTCATGAAATCCAAGGTCTGCTCCTAAGAGCAAACTGGTACCACTATGCTACATATTTCATATCTCTTAGTCAATAATAGTCGCAGGATGGTATGGCCGCTCCTATTGACCTTCCGCTCGTAGCAATTCCTCCAGCGCCTTTTCATCAATCACGCTGACGCCCAATTCCTTGGCCTTGTCCAACTTTGATCCCGCATCTGCTCCCGCTACTACGTAATCCGTCTTTTTGCTAACTGATCCCGCCACGCGCCCGCCCGCATCCTCGATCATCTTTTTGGCCTGATCGCGGCTAAATGTCGGCATGGTGCCGGTGAGGACAAATGTTTTTCCGGCCAGCTTGGTTCCGCGTTGTCGCTTCGTCCCCGCCAGTTTCAGGCCCGCTTTGCGCAGTTGATCCACTAGCTCCCGGTTCTTCGGTTCCTGGAAAAACTCGGCAATACTTTTTGCGATGCGAGGTCCAACCTCGTTTACCTGCTGAAGCTCTTCTTCGCTCGCGTTCAAGAGCGCGTCCATGGACCCAAAGTGCTCGGCGAGAAATTGCGCTGTTCTTTCGCCGACGAATCGGATACCCAGCCCAAAGATCACTCGTTCCAGCGGCAGCTTTTTCGAAGCCTCAATTTCCCGGAGCACATTTTGCGCCGACTTCTCGCCCATGCGCTCGAGCTTCAGCAGATCCGCCCCAGTCAAGCGATATACGTCAGCAATATTCTTGACAATTCCGCGGTCGGTCAGTTGGATGACAAGTGCGTCGCCCATGCCATCAATATTCATGACTCCGCGCGACGCGAAATGCAAAATACTTTCTCGCAACTTCGCCGGACAGTTGACGTTCACGCATCGGTAATCTACTTCGCCCTCTGTGCGAACAACATGCGTCCCGCAGATGGGACACTTCTCCGGCATGTGAAACAATTTCTTCCCGCGAGGATGGTCCTTGTCATCCACGACTTTCGTGATCTTCGGAATGACATCGCCGCCGCGCTCTACCTCAACCCAATCGCCGATCTTCACGCCGAGCCGCTCAATTTCGTCCATGTTGTGAAGCGTCGCGCGGCTTACGGTTGTGCCCCCAATAAAGACCGGCGCTAACGCCGCAACCGGAGTCAACTTGCCCGTTCGTCCAACCTGCACCAGGATGTCTTCGATCTTGGTGACGCCCGCTCTCGCCGCGTACTTGTATGCAATCGCCCAGCGCGGCGCTTTCCCGGTGAACCCCAATTCCCGTTGCAGCGAGGTCTGATTCACTTTGATGACGATGCCGTCAATCTCATAAGGCAACGCCTCGCGCCGGGTTTCCTCTCTTTGGATGAACGTCCACAACTCGTCGAAGTTCGTCGCCAAAGTTCGAGCCGGATTCACTTTGAATCCCGCCGCATCGAGCGCGTTCAAAGTCTCCCAGTGGCGCTCGAAATAAGTGTTGCCATTTTTCAGCAGCGAATATGCGAAGTAGTCGAGCCGGCGTTGGGCAGTGATGCTCGGCTCAAGCTGCCGAACCGTACCAGCCGTGGCGTTTCGAGGATTCACAAATAGAGAAAGTCCTTTCGCTTCCCGGTCTTCATTCATCTTCTTGAATGATGCGAGCGGAATAAGCATCTCGCCGCGAACTTCGAAGTCTGCCGGAATCCCCGTTTTCTTCAGCTTCTCTTTGGAAATTGAGAGTGGAATGGACCGCACCGTGCGCACATTCAGAGTCACGTCCTCGCCAACCGTGCCATCGCCGCGCGTGATGCCGCGAACCAGCTTTCCATCTTCGTAGTGCAGCGCCAGCGACATGCCATCGAGCTTGAGCTCGCAAACATATTCAATATCGGCGCGCCCGGCCAACTCGTGCACCCGCTGCTCCCACTTGCGCAGATCGTCAACGTTGTATGTGTTGTCGAGCGACAACATTGGCGACGAATGCGGCGCCTTCAGAAATCCTTCGCGCGGCTTACCGCCAACCCGTTGCGTAGGAGAATCAGGAGTGATTGACGCAGGATTGTCCGACTCAATTCTTTTCAGCTCATTCATAAGCTGATCGAACTGAGCGTCGCTTATTTCGGGATCGTCGAGGACGTAATAGCGGTACTCGTGATGACGAATCTGCTCGCGAAGGGCTTCGAGTCGCTTGGAGAGATCCTTATTCACGCAAAAGATTATAGCCGCGCTTGCGCAGGTAGGGACCCGCGAACCCGATGTCTTTTCATCGGAGATATCGTTTGAACCACGCGACAATGCGAGCATCTCGATCCAATCGATTGTTCGCAACTTCGTGATTGTCGTTCGCATAAATAACGAGCTGATATGTCTTTTTGAGGTTCGAGAGTTTCGTCGCGAAAGCGAGGGCTTCGGTTGCTGGCACCTCATCATCGTCCTCACCATGAAGCATCATCAAAGGCACATCCACCGTCTCTGGCCAATCCATCACGGATCGGTCTCGAAGGGAGGCGACTCCCTTGCTCGGGTAGTCAGGAATCAGTTTGGCAACCTCTGCGAGAAGACCTGCGGAACGTTGGCCAACTGCTTCCAGATCATAGACTGCTCCAACTACCACAGCGGCGTTGATCAGCATGCCGCGCTTCATCTCAAGAAACGTCATCATCCCGCCACGCGAAAGCCCGTACATGAAGACGTTCTTCATATCTGCATACGGAAGCGCGCTGGCCAATTTAATGAGGTTCGCCACATCATCCAAATCCGCTCCGCCAAGCTCCTCATGACCTTCCCCACCATCGTTGCCTCGATACTGTGATGCCAGTATTATGAAACCCGCATCGGATAAACGCTTAAAATCCACCAGATTCCATGTGTCAATCTTGCCGCGATCAAGGAATCCACCCCGGTTATAAATGATGATGGGATAGCGTTTTCGTTCGTCAACGCGAGGTCTCACGAGGTATCCGATGACTCTCAGCCCGTCGCTGCTATACGTGATCCTCGAACATTCAGTTGAAGGGTTTGACTTTTCAGAGTCATAGTCTTCTTTGGAGTAGAAGCGCCTCATGAACGCAGACTGCTCCGCGTAAGGTCTGAACACACACGGGGTTGAGGCGAGAATCGCTCCGTCTGCACTATGCAGGTTAACTTCCTGACCGTGGGCGACCGGAAGAACCGCGAACGCGAGTACGAATATACAGAATCGGGGGCTTGTTGCATGATCGGAGGTACGCGGTGTCGGGGACGAGGGTTCCATAAGTTTTGCGCGTCGGGGCCGTCGTCTGCAAATGGCCGACAAAACCTACCCGTTAGCTCCAGCCCGAGCAAGGTCGAAGCGGCGGCTTGTCCTTACGCTATCCAATTGCACCCTGAAATAACGGCCACAGCTGATTTCCGATCACGCGGTAAACCACATAACCGCTCAGCGTGTCGGAGACCTTTCTAAACAGCAACTCTCCCCGGCCATCTCCATCAACATCCACCGCGTCAATCAAGTCGAGTCGCGCCAAAACGTCGAGATGCTGATCGTCGGTAACGTTCGAGAGCGCCTTATGAAGCTCTCCATAAATATCTTCGCGGGCGACGAGCGTAATAAAATAATTGCCGGGCAAACTTTCAGCGTTGTTCGCCTTCGAAGCCGGCATCTGTGCCTTCGCTGTAAAGACAACGACGGCCTCGTTGCTGTTTGAAAGATCGAAGACACGAAACTGCACGTCCTGAAACGTCGGCCCCTGCGCCTTTGCCGGCTTACCTCTTCGGGCCGCGGTGTGATGCACAGGTGGGGCCGCCGGAATTTCCGATTTCAAAGAACTAACTCGAGCGGTCACTTCCGCCGCTGCCATTGCCATAATTTGATTGCGGAACTGACGCTCCTCGTCCGGATTCATATTGAACTCATACGAACGCGGCTCAGGACCGCCAGCATCAGAAATTGCCGGAATGAGTTGAATCCCCTCCGCGGGCTCTACAGTGGACCTCACAGATGATTTTGTTTTATCGGAATGCGACGCGGCAGTAGCAGGTGCTTCGATGGTCTTTTTTTCTGAGGTTTCGCGCGGAACTTTACTTCTGCGCAGCTGGGGACGGTCCGGATCATCTTCATCTGAAGATGACGACGGCGAAGGAACATCGGCGGCCTTCGCTGTTGAAGCCGAAGGAGCGCTTTCGGTTGGTGAGGCCGAACCAGTCGGAACCGCAACAGGCTTGGTCGCTTTTGATCCGTCCGATCCCGATTTGTCGGCAGCGGCTTTATCCGGCGACTTAGCCGCTCCGGCACGCCGCAACACCGGCGGACCACCTCCCTCATCAAGGCTGGGCTTCTTCCTTGCAAGCTTCGCCAAGGCTTCGGCAGCTTTCTTCTTCGATTCCTCCCCCTTAATTTCGGCTTCAGACTCCCAAGTGCCTTCCCCTCGCCATGTTTTCGTTCCCGCAGTCGCGCCTCTTACCGTGAACAGTCCCTGCGAAACTCCCGTTTTCACCGCCTCATAAACAATTCCCGTGTCGAGCGACATGGGCACCGGAGACGCTTTGTACTCGCTGGCATCGTAAAATTCGCCATTCACCATAATCGTGATTGGGATCAAATGAGCCTTGCCGTTTGCCGCCAGTTCGATCAACCCCATCGCTCGCGGACCTTTATCGGGGGCTACGCGATGAGCGCGCTGCGCGAGTACAATTTGCAGGAGAAGCATTACCACGGCGGAGGCGGAGATAATCCATCCCGCCGCGCGGTATAGCCTTGAACGAAGCTTTGGACGATAGTTCGAAGAAAAGAGAGATGACGCCATGAATATCAATGATAAAGCTCCCGAGTTCACTTTGCCTGACCAGAATGGTAAAGAAGTGTCATTAAACAGCCTTCGCGGAAAGTATGTAGTTCTGTTTTTCTATCCTCGCGCCGATACTCCCGGCTGCACTATCGAGGCTTGTGAGTTCCGCGATTCGTATAAAAAAATCCAGCAGACCGGTGCCGTGATCCTGGGAATTTCTCCGGACCAGCCAAAGGATCAAAAGAAATTCGAAGAAAAATTCAGCCTGCCGTTCCCGCTGCTCGGCGACGCCGACAAAAAAGTCTGCAATCTGTATGGTGTGATGCAGGAAAAGAACATGTACGGCAAAAAAGTATTGGGAGTGGCGCGAACCACCTTCATCATCGGCTCCGAAGGAAACATAAAACACATCTTCCATAAAGTGAAGCCCGAAGGCCACGCAGAAGAAGTGCTGGCATATCTGAAAGAGGCGGGTAAAAACGCGGCGTAGGGGATGTCTCCGGAGGGGTTTTGAGTAGGGCCCGCCTTTCATGGCCCATACAATTCTTTGTCATCCTGAGCGAAGCTGTTTCTTTCGCTTGCGAAAGAAACACGAGTCGAAGGACCCCTACCGTGCCTAGATCACCGCAAAAGTACAAGGACGTCCTCCGACGCAGTGTCTACGACCGCGATCCGCGCACCGTGTGCCGGGAATTACTCGGGAAAGTGCTAATCCGCCGCGACCGCAAGACAATCCTTGCAGGCCGCATCGTCGAAGTCGAGGCGTACCTCGGAGAAGACGATCCCGCCGCGCATTCCGCCGCTGGCCGCACCGCCCGCAATGCGGTCCTCTTTGGCCCGCCCGGATTCGCCTACATTTATTTCATCTACGGCAACCACTATTGCCTGAACGTCTCCTGCCTTCCCGACGGCGTCGCCGGAGGAATTTTGTTTCGCGCCCTCGAACCTCTCGAAGGAATTAAAGAAATGGCTCGCGCACGAGGGATTTCGGTGGAGAAGCCAAGCGACCTTCGCAAGCTGACAAGTGGTCCCGGAAAAATGGCCGAAGCCTTCGGCATAACTCGCGAGCGTGACAACGGAAAAGACCTGACCGGCCCATCTTCCGATTTATTTATCGCCGATGACGGCTACCGTCCCGACCAAATCCTGGTGACGCCGCGGATCGGCATCACCAAGGCCTCTGAGCGGCCCTTGCGTTACCTCATCGCGGGGAACTCATTCGTTTCCGGACCGAGACTAGCCCAGGGTCGCTGGTCAGGTTGTGCGCTGTCTGAGATGAAATAGCTGTCTAACCGGCCGCAGCAGTAGCAAAACAACTGCGAGAGTTGCCCAGAGGTCGAGGAGAAGTTCTCTCGGCTTCGCGAGTTGAAGCAATCCTGTCACCGCGGCCACCAGGGAATTCAAGATTAGGGCTAACCACCACGCCCATGAGCGCCGCATCCACAAACCGATTACGCCCAAAAACCACAAGAGAGCGACAGACCCCATCAGCAACGAAAAT
>DASYGR010000038.1:0-8438 GCA_035999525.1 Terriglobales bacterium | reverse complement strand
ATCCGAGCATTGGATTTTCCTCTGGCAAAGGGTCTGATCGGAGCTGAGATCATGCTCTCGTTAGACGATTCGGTGCCGTGTGCGAGGGCGTTTCGGGGAAATGAAATCAAGGTTTTCACCCAGGGCGATCTCGTGGGAATGCACTCTACCTTTGCTAACGGAATTTTGGAACAGGGTATCCGGACATTGTGTTGTATCCCATTGATAACTCGGAACGGCACTCTTGGAACTCTGAATTTGGCCAGCCGGGAAGACAATGCGTTCATGTTGCAAGACCTAAACTTCTTAAAGCAGGTGGCTGCGCAAGTTGCGATTGCATTGGACAATGCTCGCGCTTACCGTGAGATCGCTCAGCTGACGAAAAAGCTGGCCACAGAAAAACTCTATCTTGAAGACGAGATCCGTCTGGAGCGAAACTTCGAGGAAATTGTGGGCGACAGTCCGGCGCTTAAGCGCGTCCTGGGACAAGCGAAGACCGTGGCGCCAAGCGACGCAACAGTTCTCATTCTTGGAGACACAGGTACCGGCAAAGAACTGGTGGCGCGCGCGGTTCATCGCATGAGTTCGCGCAAAGACGCAAGCTTCATCAAGCTGAATTGCGCTGCCATTCCTACCGGTTTGCTGGAGAGTGAGCTATTCGGTCACGAAAAAGGTGCATTTACCGGCGCTGTCACACAAAAAGTGGGACGCATCGAATTGGCGGACAAGGGAACCCTATTCCTGGATGAAGTTGGGGAAATCCCGCTGGAGCTTCAACCAAAACTATTGCGGGTACTCCAAGATCAGGAATTTGAACGCCTTGGGGGCACGAGAACGATCAAGGTCAGTATTCGCCTGGTCGCGGCTACTAATCGCGATCTGGAAAAGGCAGTTGCCGAACGGGACTTTCGCAGCGATTTGTTTTACCGGCTCAACGTGTTTCCAATCCGAATGCCACGTTTGCGAGACCGCGGTAAGGATATTCCGCTGCTGGTGCGCTATTTCGTGCAAAAGTTTGCCCGCCGCATGAATAAGCAGATCGAGACTATTCCTACTGAGACCATGCACGCGCTCTCAGGCTGGGAGTGGCCCGGCAATGTAAGGGAATTGGAGAACTTCATCGAAAGATCGGTAATTCTTTCCGACGGCCCGGTGCTTAACGTTCCGCTGACGGAGCTTAGGCCGTCCAATTACGATCCGTCCAGACTGAACGGTACTCTGGAAAGCCTGGAGCGGGATCACATTGTAAGGGTGCTTCGCGAAACGGATGGTGTAATCGCCGGTTCTCATGGAGCCGCAATGCGCCTGGGAATGAAGCGCACCACGCTGCAATCAAGAATGCAGAAGCTCGGCATTCAACGCGTTGAGTACGAAGACTAAACACGCCTTGCCGCTCTGCTGACGAGTTCTCGGCATGAGTGCCGCCCGAACGTCAATTCAATATCGCTAAAAATCGTGCAAGACTGTGCTTTTAGATTAAAACCCTCTAATTCTTATCATTGCAGCTTCTCACGCATTTGGACGCTGGATTGCCAATGTCTTCCACAGGGATGAGGGTGGAGAGGCATGTCAGTCGGCAACCATTGGCTTAACAACTCGGCAAGGATTCCGGTTCCTGCACTACCCCTGACGACCCGGCTGGTGCCAACTTTCGTCGGGGGAAAGCGAGCAAAGCTCGCCAGCGCAAGCACAGCTGATGCCCGACTGGACCCACTCTATATGTTTTATTGCGGGCTGCAATGGCACAAAAATTCTGACAGCAGCGCTGGATGGGAATTGATCGCGGCATTGAGATCGTGGGATCGAGGCGTCAGAGGGGTTGCCGCTGCCTTGCTGGCAAAAACGGAGCACGCCCGGCTGCTTGTCCGCGACCTGCGTCGTACCCGAAGTGGTCTCTATCGAATCGCAACAGAGTATGCACTTGAAAGGGACGGTCAAGACCGTCCAAAGGCGGTGACAATGAACACTCCGTACGGGTTGGAGATGAGCGAGAACTGTGTTTCCTGCAAGCTGCGTAAGGGCCATTGGTTCTGCTCCCTTTCCTCCGGGGTGTTACAGCCATTTAGCACGGCAAGCCATCTCAGCACCTACCCGGGGAACGCCATACTTTTCGTCGAGGGGCAGATGCCGAGGGGTGCTTTCGTTCTCTGTTCGGGGAAGGTGAAACTCTCAACGACCTCCCGCGACGGCAAAGTATTAATCGTAAAGATGGCTGAGGCAGGCGAGGTCTTGGGCTTGAGCGCGGTCATTTCCGGGACGTGCTTTGAAGTCACCGCCGAAACCGCCACGCCGTGCCAGGTCAATTTCATCGAGCGGGAAGCGCTTCTGAGGTTGATGGAAAAGCATGGCGAGCTGGGACTACGCTCGGCGCAGACGTTAAGCGCGGATTTCCAAACCGCATATCGTGACATTCATGAGCTGGTGCTGGCTCGCTCCTCCGCCGGGAAACTTGCAAGGCTGATTCTGTCCTGGACGCCCAGCCGTGAGAAGCACACTTTGAGCAGCGAAATCCGCATCCGCAACGGAGTAACGCACGAAGAAATGGCCCAGATGATTGGAGCGTCGCGAGAAACAGTCACCAGGTTGCTCAGCGATCTCAAGAAACGGGAACTCATCCGTCTGGAAGGCTCAACGCTGGTCATACGAAATCGGACCGCTCTGGAAGCCATGTCGGCTTAGGATAGGCGGGTTGTAGGCGGCCGGATCCTCCCCGGCCGCCCGCCTGGCTGATCAGCCTAGAATTGCCACGATTATTCATTTCAAGACGAAGGCCAGCCCTCTCACACTCCCGACCTTTGTGCCCCTAGAAGTGAAATCCGACTTGCGCCGTAATTGCACGCGGACTTACATAGGTGTGCCGCTGAACGTGGAAAGAAAGTTGTACAGCGCGTAGTTATTGGTCACATTGATAACGGGTGAGTTGGGCGCTAATCTTGTATTTTGTCGCCATGGAAGAGATTGTCCTGGCCCGGGAGATGCTCCGGGCTCGGCCACCGCTAAAGGCGGCGCCTAAATCGGCCCCGGATCGGCGCATTGTATTGAAGTGCCACCTTCCGTCCCAGTGCGTGCGCGATTGCCTGCCAGTCGGATATTGCAACGTGCAGGAGGCGAGACTCGCACAGTTCTCAGTGGATGTGGCAGCACCGTCCCGGAACGCAGCCGGCGAAGAACGCGCAGCACTCCCGCACGATCCCTGCGCTCTCGCCGGCCTTGAACAAAAACGCGCCCTTCTATCAATGTAGCCCAGTCGCCGCTCGTGGCAGTTATGATTTCGAAGCTATCTTGGGTACGTACTCGATTACCACAGCGCCACTCTCAAACCGTTTCACGTCCGACAAGCGTAGGTGCATCGTGGGTTCGAACGCTTCAAATAAGTGTGTGCCGTGGCCGAGCGGAAGGGATAGACAATAATGCAAAGCAAATCGACCAGCCGCTGGGCGAATAAAACTCGGTCGAGGAGGCCCGTGCCGTATTTTACTATGTCTTTGCCGGGTTGACTCTTAAGCTTTCGCACTTCGTCTGCGATGTCGCCATGGATAACGCTGGCATTCCAGGACGCTTTTTTGAGAGTCCTTGAAGCTACGTATTTCGGAATGCTGTTCATACGGTTTATGTGCACTCTCCCGCATTGCCAGTGTTTTTTACGACAGGCACTTGATGTGCCATGTGGATTACAAAGGAGAAACCAATGAGAAAACTTGTCGAGATCACGTTCATGAGTCTCGATGGTGTCATAGACGCGCCAGACATTGTGCAGGAAGCACAGTCGTACTTCTTGTCCAGTGAGGAGCATAGCTCATACCAGAAGAACAGAGGCTGTTTGCGGCGGATGCATTGCTGCTCGGCCGAAGAACTTACGAGAATCTATCAAAGGCGTATGAAAATATGCCGGTGAGGCAAGCGGCGGGAAACTGATTCCCGTCCCGTATTCAGCTAGAAGTGAAAGCCGAGCTCAGCCGTCAACGCCCGCGGCGTCACATAATGCGTGCCGCTGAATGTTGACAGAAAATTGTACAGCGCATAGTTGTTTGTCACATTAATAGCCGTGAGCCGGAGACTCCACTTATACCGCTCGCCCTTGAAGAGGTTGTCGTCGCCAACGGAAATGTCAAATAGGTTTCGCGGCTTGATGCGCTGCGGATTGTGATCGTCATTTTCCGTCCCGGGCGCGGGGATGCTAATAAGGGTTGATCCGAATTGCGAGGCTAGACACGGGCTGGGCAGACCTTGAGTAATGGTTGCGCGCACGCCGTCACAGGTGAAACCAGCTTGGAATTCCTGGTCAGGGGTTAAGGGCGCACCCGTGATGGTGTTGATCAGGTTTATCGCCGGCTGGCCGCCCAGCGTGGTTGACGCCCCCGCGCAAGTCGCAGTTAAGGTGTTGTAACAAGGCGTCGCTCCTGCTACCAGGCCGCTATCATATCTCCAATTAAAGCCAAGCCACGGTCCGGCCTTCCATGGCTGGTATTGAAGATGGGTGGTCTCGTTAAACTTTTCATCATGGTCTATGCGGAAAACGCCGGTTGCCGGCGGAATAATTGGTAACCCCGCCACCTGCGGAAGAAAGAACCGGGCGGCGACGCTGGACATGACTACTTGTCCGGAAAATCCCCGATAATTAGGAACACTCACGCGAAAGGTATATCCCGGGATTTTAGAATTCTGCCATTCGATCGGGAAGGTGATTGGGGTGCTCCCCACGATACCGAAATCGTAGCCGTTGTGGGTGTACTTCCAGACGTACTCGCCATCCACAACTACGTATCGTCCGAAGGCCTGTTGCAGTCCGGCATGGAACTCATTCCGGTAGCCGGGGGTAATTGGACCGGAGTTACAGGCAACGCCGAAAGGCGGCACCAAAGCTGCAAGAAAAGGTACGTTGCAACCTGTGCTGGCAATCACCAGATTCTCGTTGAAAGGTGATTCCATCGTACGGGCGTAGGAGATCCGAAGAACGGTGCTGCTCGGTTTAATGTTGTAAGCAATCCCTACGCGTGGTTCGGCCTGGCGGGCTATGGAAAGCCCGTTATACAGGTCGCCGCGAATCCCCAGGTTCAACGACCAATTGCCTTTACTTATGGAATCCTGGACGTACAGAGCTGTCTCCTTCACGTCGGTATGCCCGTGAAATGGAAATGGGATTCCTCCTTGAGTCAGGTCAAACGGCTTCAGGGCTGCACAGGGCGTGCCCGGGATTGGGCTTCCGAACCCGTCCAGGCAGTTATAAAACGCGGCTGCTGCTGGATAGAATGTGGGATCAACGATTCCGATTTGTTCATTCTCGTTTAGGAAAGTCTGCTGATATGTAATCCCAGCCTTCACATTGTGAATTCCTTTTACGTAAGTCAAATCTGCCCGAAGGCCGGCGTTAGTCAGACTTCGTGACTGGCTTACGCTTTCGCTCTGAAGATCCGGTGCCAAGTCTGCGAAAGGATCGGCGCTGGGATAGTAGTTAAAATTGTCGCGCCGCACGTAGCCACCAAACGTAAGGACCGCAGAGTTATTGATCACGTGCGTCCAAGTGGGTGCGATGTTGAAGGTTCCGATCTTTTGCCGCTGATCTGTCGGCCCCAATGGACTGCCGGTCAAAGGATCGTTCAGGCCAAAATGAAATTCCTGATCGTAAGAGTTAGGGCTCTGAAACCAGGAACGCGAATAGCCCAAATTCAAGTGAAGCGAATCCCCGCCGGATACCTGGTAGTCCACACGGTCAAACAGATTTTCTTCATTGCCCTTGTCGTGCATGACCGCGAATTCCGGTGGGTCAAGAAATCGGCCACTATTCAGTCCATTAGCGGAGATGAAGTTTCCCCAGTTTTTGCCGCCATAAGCCAGGTTGAAGCCGACATTGGACGACCCAAAGGAACCGTAAGAAGCAGTAACGTCACCGTGCGGCGTCGTCACGCCCTGGCCAGAACGCGTGGTGGCGACGATTACCAGGCTTGTCTTGCCTCCATATTCAGCTGGCGGCGCGCCTTGGATGACCTCCAGGGATTCAATCGAATCCACGGGAACCTGGTTCGAGAAGACTTTGCTTTGCTGGTCAGTGATCGGTTGTCCGTCAATGGAGAACGAGTTAGAAGCATGGTCGCCCATGCCGTGGAACAGGCCGTTCGAGTCCGCGGCCACGCCGGGCGACGCGAGGGTAACCAGCGAACTCAGTGAGGATGAGGAACTCTCCAACGGAATCTTGTCGAACAATCCGCGGTCAACGTCAGTGTGGGCAGTGGAATCGTTCTCCACCAGATCTCCCCCGGCGGCCTCCACCGTCACTGTCTCTGAAGATCCGGCCACCTGAAGATTGATCTTAACGTCCAAAGCGACGGCGGATCGCACTTCAACATCTTGAGCGTAAGGTGCGAAACCGGTGCCTGCTACGCTTAAATGATAAGGATTAAATGGGACGTTCGAGAAGGCGAACCGGCCGGCATTGTCCGTAGTAGTTGACCTCTCATAGTGGCTCACTGGGTTATGAATTTCGACAGTCGCATTCGGAACGACGGCGCCAGAAGAATCCAGAACAGTGCCACCTATGGATGCAGAGTTAGATTGCGCGTTGGCAGAAAGAGCGGCTGCCAAATAGAAAAGCACCACAAAAGCCGCATTGAGCGACTTCTTGTAAGAAGAATGCATAATTCCTCCGAAGGAATTCAGGTTCGGTCGCTAAAGTTGAATTTGATACAGCGGAGCGAACTAGACCGACGGCGGAGGACGGATTCGAAGGGACGAAACGAAGGTTGAAGAGCGAACTATTGGATCAGACGACTCAATTAGGGCGGTGTGAACAAATACGGGAATCGGACGATAAACGGCGCTCGATATGACTCCAGAATGCGCCACCGAGCAGATGGAACATTCATGGCTCGGTATCTTGGAGTTTTCCGGATGAACGTGAATTGCATAAGCGAAACCGCTAAGAGTAACTAAACACAGGCACAACAACACCACTGCCCGGGCGAACATCGTGCGCTGCGAAGTTGAAGTAGCAGAGATCAAGCAAACACCCTGAAGCTAACTGGAACTATACCGCGTGCGATGCATTCATAGGGCGCCGTGGTTGCATGGCAGAAGAAACGAAAGTCATAGCCCGAAGAGTTCGCGGAGGCGCTTGGTTTGGGCGCGGCTAACCGGGATTTCCGTTTGTTTTTTGTCGTCCATTCGCAGTTGGTAGGAGCTTTTGAACCAAGGTACGACTTCTTTGATTCTGTTGATGTTCACCAGATATGAACGGTGAGCGCGCCAGAAGGAATTGGGATCGAGGCTGCTGAGGAGTTCCTCCAAAGTGCGGCAGTTGGATTGGCCTTCCATGCCATTCGGGCCCGTGGTCGCTACACTGATGACGCCGTCCTCAATCGAAGCAAAGCAAATATCTTTTTGGCTGACCAGAAAAAGGCGTCCGGCAGTTTTTAGCAAGAGCTTGGAGCTTTGAGGCTTTTGCGCTTCGAGCATCCGGACGAGAGTTTCCAGTTTGTCGGAAGAGGAGGTATTCGATTCGAGCTTCGCGCGAGCTTTCTGCACGGATTGCGCTACCCGCTTCTTATCGAACGGCTTTAGCAGATAATCAACGGCGTTTACTTCGAAGGCCTTCACCGCATATTGATCAAAAGCGGTCGCAAAGACGATCTTCGGGAGGGTAACTTTCTTGTCCAACAATTTCTTGATGACACCGAATCCATCGAGGCCGGGCATTTGTACGTCGAGAAAAACCAGATCGGGATTGTGCTCGCGGATCAGATTGATCGCGTCGAGGCCATTTTCACCTTGGGCGACGACGTCAACTTCTCCGATGTTTTTCAGGAGATAGGCGAGTTCGTCGCGGGCGAGCTGCTCATCGTCAACGATTACCGCGGATAAAGGCATGCTTCTCCTGCAAAGTTCAAGTATAGCTCTTCCGAATATAAATACGATGGAGCGACGGGCGTCCCCGCCCGTCCGCCGTAGGCCCCGAACCGTCAAAATCCGCGCTAAACTGAACGCTCATGAATTACATCTATGGAATCAATGCCGTGGCGGAGGCGCTTAAAGCACGCGGACGTGCCTTCAGTTGGGTGGGGGTCGCCAAAGAGCGTCACGATTTACGCCTTCAGCGTGTGGTGGATGAATGCCGAAAGCAGGGCGTCGCGGTGCGATTTGTTTCCCGCGCCGAACTCGAGCAGATGGCCGGGAATAATGCGCACCAAGGCGTAGTCGCGGTCACGTCGGCGAAGCAATACAACGATCTCGACGATGTGGTGGACGTGAAACGCGGCCAATATTCTCTGTTGGTCGTGCTCGATGGCATCGAGGATCCGCATAATCTCGGAGCCGCCATCCGGACTGCTGATGCTGCCGGCGCAGACGCTGTCATTATCCCGGAGCGGCGCGCCGCCAGCGTGACTGCCATTGTGGCAAAGGCTTCGGCGGGAGCCAGCGAGCACCTGCCGATCGCGAAAGTTACAAACATTGCGCGCACTCTCGAA
>DASYGR010000457.1:0-14506 GCA_035999525.1 Terriglobales bacterium | reverse complement strand
CCACCCATCAGCCGCTCCGAACCGGGTACAACCTCTTGATCATCTACAGGCACCCGTCGTTATTTATGCTGCATTCGAAAAGCAGATTCCTCCGGGCTGCGCCTGTTCGGAATGACAACTTTTTATGGAGTGGGATTGGGGCGTGTGGGGTGGGTGCGCTGTCCGGAGATTTCAAGAGACACAAGGTCTCTCGACTTCGCTCGAGATGACAGGGTTTTTATGAGTGTCGGGGGATGGCTTTCAGCCATCCCATAAATGCGTGTTGAAGTGATATCGCAGTGCTGAAGCGCTGCGCCACCCCAAAGCCAAAAGCTTCGCGGGCGAGGGCGCCCGCGCCACATAGTCAAAGGCAAAGTCAAAGGCGGCGGACAGGAGTGTCCTTCCCTCCACTCGGACAACCCTGCGTTCCACGGGACGGCGGTCGTGGTGGAAGTGCATAGGTCCTTCGTTGGGAATCGCTCGCAAGCGACCGATTCCGCCGCCTCAGGATGACAATTGTTTTTTTTGGCTGCTGCGCTCGGGATGACAATTCTTTGGCGGCGCAATGAAGACGCGGCGAGCCGCGTCTCTACTTTAGGTCTGGAATAGTTCCCAGGCTTCGCGGTATTTTTCGAAGCGGGCGCGGGGGCATCCGTTATCGGGGTAGAAGCGGAGGCTTTTTTGGTTGATTATGTCGGCGATGGGGAGGACGTACCAGGCGTCGCAGGGGACGATGTGGGCGACGAGGGCGTCAACGTCTTCTGGAGTGTAGGCGAATTTGGATTTGCCTCCGAGGTCGCGAGTATAGATGGCGCGGATGGGTTGCACGTCGTATCCGCGGGCGCGGAGCGAGGCGGTGCATTTTACCTGGACACGCCAGAGGCGCGAGCCGTTGTCGAGAATGAAGTCGTAGCGCTCGCTGTTGGACCAGGGTTTGGCGACGCCGAATCCCAGGCTGGTGGCCTTGAGGAGGAAGGCGGCTTCGGAAAAGTCTCCGGTCTGAGTGGTGTTGCGGTGTGCGGGTTTGGGATTTGATTTGGGCAATGAGTCCTGATTTCGGTTTTTGGGCTTCCTTAGATTTAGGGCAATAAAAAAGGCGCAGTCTTCAAATAAAAAAGGCGCAGCCGCTTGGCCGCGCCTTCGTTTTATCTATATTTCGTTCTCTATAACTAGAATAGCAAATTCAGCAGGGCAAATGCGCCACGTTTTGGAGACTTATTTTATGAATGGAATGAAGGCGATAGGGGGAATTGGGGTGTTTTTACCTCTTGACAAGAATTTGGGGAAAGTCTCATTTCTCGACTGAAGAGCCTATTGAAAGCGCGGTCGGACGCGCCTACAATCCATCCGCTGTTATCTATTTGCCAGGAGGCAACTATGGCTGAAAGCCGCAAAGTGATTGATTGTCGCAAGTTTCCAGCAGAGAAACCATGCTCGATTGCCATTTCGGGCACGGAGAACGAAGTCATTGAACTGGGAGTGCTGCACGCAAAGACGGTTCACGGACATCAAGACACACCGGAACTGCGCGAGCAGATTCGTTCCATGCTGCAAGACGAAAAGGCTGCCAAAGCCGAGGCAGCATAAGCGCAAGCAAGAGAGTAGGTGTACATGGCGCGGCTTTCAGCCGCGCCGGCCATCTCGGTGGGGATACGTTTGTGGAATCCCATTTCTCGCAAATGCGGCGAGAAATGGGGCACCCGTCGGTTGAGATAATCCATACAGTCAAAAATCCAAACTCAAACTTCCCTTGAAACTCGGCTCCCACCAAGGATTTCGTGGTAATATCTTCGGGCTCCGGCGAGACCCCGCCGGGTTTGACGCGTAATAAACCACGTTAGGCGTCGAACTGGAAAGGGAAGACTATGAACCCCAAACGTAGTGCGTTTATCACGGCAATTATCTTTCTGGCCACCCTGATTATCCCGAGTGCGGCTGCTGCACCGAACGCTTCAAGCCATGACGTTCAGATCACCATCCTTCAGACTACTGACCTGCATGACCACGCGAATGGGGTTGACCACGTGGGGCTGGATGTTGATGCCGTGGACGGCACGAGCGCGACTGGGGCTTATTCCCGAATCTCAGCGTATGTGAATTATGTGCGCGCCACTACGAAACATCCCGTGATACTTGTGGATTCCGGCGACTGGACGATGGGCACGCTTTACGATTTTACTTTGGGATCGCAGCCGCTGGCGCTCAGGTTTATCAAACTCATGAACTATGACTGCGTGACGCTCGGCAACCACGAGTTTGACTACACGCCGGCCGGCCTGGCGAAGATGCTTGGCACTGCGCAGAGTTCTTTCGGTTTCGACACGCCTATCGTGGCCTCGAACATGAATGTTGGGGGCGACACCGACCTCGCTCCGTTCGTAGGCGATGGAAAGCCTATCAGCACAACAAGAGTCGAAGACCTGGGAAATGGGATCAAGGTGGGCTATATCGGACTCATGGGCAAGAACGCAGCCCAGGACGCACCCGGCTCCGCTCCCGTGACCTTCGCGGACTTTTCGGCGAATTATGCGTCTATTCAAGCTTTAGTGGACGAGCTGCGGAATGTGAATCAGGTGCAGATCGTGATTGTTCTCTCGCACTCCGGCACGAACGCCGCCGGAACGTCAGGAGAAGACGTCAGTCTGGCACAACACGTGACTGGTATTGATCTGATCGCATCCGGACACACGCACACTCCCTTGAACTCCGCCCATACGGTGACGAACGGAACGTGGCAGACACAGATTATTGATGCCGGCGCGTACGGCACCAATGTCGCCCGCATTAATCTCACGTACCACCCCGCGACGATGTCCACTACGCGTGAGGGCTTCAGCAATCTGCCTATGACGAATGCCACGCTTGCGCGCCTCGGCTTATCGCCTGATCCAAGGATAGCCAAAATCGTGCTGGCTACCGACCAGGGGATCAATGCCGAGCTTGGACCGTTCTTCAAGCAAACCTTTCCTGACTACGACCCCACGAACCTGGGTACGGGAATTTATCATCCGGTGGCGGGCAGCGCGCAGAAGATGGTGTCCAACGGAATGAGCGCTGTGCCTCCTCCGAATGGACTTGGAGATCTGGCCGCCGACTCAGTCCGCAGCGTTCCGAATAGCATCATCGAGCAGACGCTGGCCGCGGTTGGAGGCAATCCAGCGAATCTTCCGGGATACGATTTCACTCCCTATCAAGGTTCCGCAGTAGCCACGGGTGTCCTGCGAAGCAAATTGCTGTCCCAAGTGCCGCTCTCTTTCGCGGACATTTATAACGTCCTGCCACTGGGGATAACTCCGGATTCAACACAAGCCCTGCCTATAGGCTTTCCGTTGATTTCAACCTACCTCGATCCCGGGGACGTCAAGAAGGTGTGCGCCCTACAACTAGTCGTGCAGACGAATCTTGCTTCTGCGGATTTCTATCTGAACCTCTCTGGCCTTCAATACGGCCTGAAGGCTACGGAATCGTATGTGTATTTCAAATATTCCACCGCCGCCGCGGTACTCCAGCTAACGAGCCAGAAAGCGTCGGCGGGATCAAGTGGGGCGCTCCAGGCGCTGGAGGCGCTTTCCACTCTCGGCACGGATGGTGGCGGGGCACTGCTCGCAGCTTATGCCGAAGGAAATCCTTATGCCGCCGCGATGGTCAGCCTGAACGACGTGAATCCTGATGCCGGCCAGATCGGCGCCAACCTGGGAGTTATGGGGCAGGTCGCTGGAGCTGCCGCGGCAGATAGCGTAGCGGGCACGAACACTCTAAGTGCGTTGATTGTTTCCAAGGCCGTCGCCGCAATTGATACGGTCTCCGGCTTTGCGCCCAGCGACACGGAGAATATAGGACCGGCGACTGCGCTGTCTGACTCCGTCCGCGTGCGAATGGCGGTGGACCTATATGCAGTGCTCCTGCTCGGCGCGGTCGAGGCCCAGTTCGGCGTCACCATTACTCCGTACGCTTCTGCCACCGGCTCAACTGTACTGTCGGGCGCGAACTTTCCCGGCCTATTGGCCAACCGCATTGACGCCGCGCCCGGCAGCCCCGGCGTTCAGGAACTTAAGGAGTGGATGGCGCTGCTTTCCTACGTGGGAACCGGACTCGGCGGATCCATACATCATGAGTATGCGTCCAGTTCGAATTTCACGAAATTCGGCAACTTTGGCCGTGCCGTCCGGACGCGTAACGTCAGTTACCCTCTTGCCAGTATCGGGCAGCTCTTTGGCACACTGAGTAGTCTGCAGAGCGCGCCGTAGGGAATGAGTGGCCCGAGGCGACGGCTATTCGTCCGCGGACCTTTATTCTTTCTGATATCTGAGCGCTATTCGTGAGGGATGGCTTTCAGCCATCCCGTAAATGCGTCTTGAAGTGATATCGCAGCGCTGCAAGCACTGCGCCACCCAAAGTCACAAGATTCGCGGGCGGGGACGCCCGCGCCACGCGGTCTCACCGCGCACGAAAAGGCCAGCGCAGCGAGAGTCGGGGGAGCGCCGGCCACCAATTCGACAAGTCCTGCGTCCGGGAACATACCCATTCTGATAGGCGAAAAGATGGGTAGAAGCATGCTAGAATCTCCCGATTTCGGGCGGAAATCCCCCCATGAACCTGCGGAGAAGATTGAGGAATGCGCTGCTGGCTTTGCTGATTGTCGCCGCGATCAGCGTGAGCGGATATTGTCTGCTCGGAGGCCGGGATGTGACCTTTCTGCAAGCTCTGTACATGACGGTGATCACGCTCTCGACGGTCGGTTATGGGGAGGTTGTGGACACGAGTCACAATCCTCTGCTCCGGATTTTCAATATTTTTGTACTGCTTTTTGGCGTGGCGATAATGATTTACGTCATTTCAGTGGTGACGGCATTCCTGGTCGAGGGACAACTCAGCGACTTGTTCCGGAGGCGAAAGATGGAAAAACAGATCAGCACTTTAACCGGGCATTACATTATTTGCGGCCTAGGGGATACGGGGCGGCACGTTGCCGAGGAATTGCAGACGACCGGAACGCCGTTTGTAATGATCGAAAGCAATGAAGAGGTGGCGCGGAAGTTTTGCGAGGAGCGCCATGATTTGCTTTACATAATTGGCGATGCGACGGATGAAGCGGTGCTGGATCACGCGGGTGTCGGGCGCGCGCGAGGCCTGATTGCAGGGCTTCCGGCTGACAAGGACAATCTGGTGATTACGTTTCTGGTGCGGCAGAAAAATCCGGCGATCCGCATTGTGGCACGCTGTACGGACGAGGCAAAATTTTCGGCGCGGATGGTGAAGGCTGGGGCGAACTCGACTGTGTCCCCGAACCGGATCGGTGGTCTGCGGCTGGCCAGCGAGGTGATCAGGCCGGACGTGGTGGAGTTCCTCGACCTCATGTTGAAGGAACATTCACACACGCTGCGAGTCGAACAGATTGAAATTCCGGAGGGGTCGAGTTGGAGCGGGGTATCGCTGGACGATCTCAATTTGCGGACGCGGTACCAACTCATGCCGCTGGCGTTGAAAAACTGCGGTGCGCGGCAGAGTGCGGGATCCGCATTTCAGGTGAATCCTCCGGGCGAGCAAGTTTTGCGGGACGGCGGAATTGTGATTGTTCTGGGAGACGTGAATGATGTGAAGCGGGCGCGGGAAGAATCACATTTACGCCGGGCCGCGTGATGGTAATCGGGGCTACTCGATTATCTTTAACAAATGCCCTGCGATCAGCAAGGTTGATCCCACGCTGAGCGGTGTTTTCTTTCGAACTTGCACAAACGTGCCGTTGTGACTACTGGCATCTTCCAACACAAAATCTTCTCCACGCTTTGAAATGAGAGCATGAGAGCGGCTCATCAACTGATCGTCGGGAAAAGTGTATGTACCGACGGTGCGGCCAAGCTGCACCTGAAGCGCGTTCAACGGGCACCGTTCTATCGGATTGCCGGCGCTATCGGTTCGGACCAACATAGCTGCCTTGCCGGCGATAAATGCGACAGCACCCTGAGCGTTAATGGTGCCGGTGACTGATGTTGGTTCCAGCTTTTCTTCAAAGCGGAACAGCTGCCGGCCAGCCAGAAAAATGTCGGCATTTTCGAGCACGTGTCCTCCGGTGAGACGCAGGAAAATCCCATGGGATTGGTTGGACTCCTCGACGAATGGGCTCTGATTCTCAAGGAAAATCCGCGCCCATAAATCAGGAAGATTGAGATCGTGGGATATGAGCAGAGTGTTCGCGGCGGAAAGTCCGACTCCGATCTCGGATTGCACCGGATAATCCGCGGCAGCGCTGGCCTCTTTATGATTCACTACATGCAGTTTGAAGGCGCGAGTCGCGGAGAGCGGAGAAGGAGAGATGACATCCGGGCCGGAGGCCTGTTTCTGCTGCCATCTCACATGAAAAAGCGTGCGCTCACCAGTCTTTCCTTTGAGAACAAAACGGCCCAGTTCCTCGATGGTGAATCCGTAGTTGCACACCTGCCCGAACATTTCCTCGGAGAGCGCGATATGGCCGGGCCCAGCAGCAGTCTCTACCCGTGAGGCCATGTTGACCACATCGCCAAAAACATCGGTGGTGCGAACGATGCCAGTGCCGTAGTGCATACCGATTCTCAGCGCAATACGGTCGCCCTCTGCGCGGGCAGCGTCCAGTTCGGTTAATGATCTTTGTATTTCAATAGCAGCCTGGACAGCATGTTTCGGTTCGGGGAAAGTCATCATGGTTCCGTCGCCAATGGTCTTGATCACAATTCCGCCATGCGTTTCAACGTGAGAGCGAATCAGGTTGTCGCACTGGTGCAGCATGAATAAACCCGCAGTATCGCCGTGACTTTCGAAGTAGGCCGTGGAGCCTTGAATGTCGCTGAACATGACGACCAGAGTCCTGCGAAAGCGCTCGAGTTGCTGCAAGGCTTGGGGATCGGCCTCAGCCTGACGAAGTAACTTCGTCACTCTCATCCCGGAATCAGAACCCTGGTTCATGGAGCAAGATGGTAGCAGAACGTCGGAGGGTGAGGCCTGACCTTTTTCTTCGGCGGCGCGTTTGTGGATGACAGTTTTCACAAGTGTTTAAAATAGTATCTGGAAAGAAACATGGGATAAGTCTTCTGGCAGTTGTCAGTTCTCAGTTCTTAGTTCTCAGCAGAGGCAAATCAATAGAATTTGGGGTGAAACAGCATTTACAATAAAGATATGGCGAACGATCTGAACTTTGGGCCTTACGTTTCGATTGAAAAGGGCAAGAGGGTTGTGAATGACCTTACTTTTGGCAATCCCACGCCCGAAGGGGTTGTGCTTACCACCGTCGATAATGTGGTTAATTGGATGCGCAAGAATTCCATCTGGCCCATGACGTTCGGCCTGGCTTGTTGCGCAATTGAAATGATGTCCATGGGAGCGGCGCGTTTTGATATTGCGCGATTTGGGGCGGAAGTTTTCCGGCCGTCGCCACGGCAATCTGATCTCATGATTATTGCGGGGCGGGTGTCTAATAAAATGGCTCCGGTGATTCGCCAGTTGTGGGAGCAGATGCCTGAACCGAAATGGGTGATCTCGATGGGCGCCTGCGCGACTTCGGGCGGCGTGTTTAATAATTACGCGCTGGTGCAGAGCGTCAACCAGGTGATTCCAGTGGACATTTATGTTCCGGGCTGTCCTCCGCGGCCTGAGCAATTGATTTATTCCATCACTTTGCTGCAAGACAAAATTCAGAAGGAGCGCGGTACGATCAAGCGCGCACTGAATATTTCCTAGTTCGTCGAAGGTGCTGCCGGGTTCGCAAGACCTCTCAGATCACGTTCTCACCCCACGATTCGACAAATTAGTTAGCATTGCTAATTAACCGAAATCCTTGTCCACTAAGGCTTTTACCTTAGAGCCAGATGCACTTTCGAGTGGTTATGTACGGAGTTTCCTACAGTTTTGTATTGATCTCAAATCGCACAGTCAATAGAATCCGATCAATTCGTAATTGGTTCCTGCGCCGCTTCGTAATCACACAAGCTGGAGAAAAGGTAAAATGAGAGTGAAGGTCCCCTGTCTACTCGTTTGTTCTATTGCCTTGCTTAGTTCTCCCTGGGCCGCGGCCTGGGTAGGTGTTTCGTCTCCCGGAAGCGGCGCAACGGTATCGTCACCGGTGCACTTTGTGGCCAGTGCGACCTCGACATGTTCCAAAGGCGTAGCTTCCATGGGTATCTATACAGCGTCAAACTCACTGGCGTACGTGGGGAAGGGCGCGAATCTGGACACTAATTTGAGTCTTAGTCCTGGTACTTACAGTGTGATCGTAACGGAATGGGATAACTGCAACGGATCAACGACCGCGCCGATAACGATAACTGTCGGCGGATCGGGGTCCGGAGTGCAAGTCGCGCAACCAGTGAGCAACAGCACAGTGGCCTCGCCGACGCACTATGTCGCGACGGCCTCTACGAGTTGTCCAGCGGGCGTTGCCGCGATGGGAGTCTATTCCGCTCCCAATCAGCTCGCCTACACAGTGAACGGATCGAAGCTGGACGCAAACCTGAATCTGAATCCTGGAACTTACAACACCGTGGTGCAGGCCTGGGACAATTGCGGTTCGAGCGCAACCATGCCTGTGAACGTGACTGTAAAAAGCGGCGGAGGTCAGCCGGGCGTACAAGTGACATCGCCGGCCGCCAACAGCACCGTGTCTAGTCCGGTCCACTATGTTGCGAGTGCGGTAACCTCATGCGCGCAAGGCGTCGCCGCCATGGGCGTTTACACTGCCGACAATGCGCTCGCATATTCGGCGAATGGTTCGACTCTAGATACCAACCTCAATCTGAATCCCGGAACTTACAACACTGTGGTGCAGGAGTGGGATAAGTGCGGAGGTTCCACCGCGACGCCCGTGAAAGTCACAGTGTCAGGTGGGGCCGCTTCGGGAGGCAAGACGTTTTATAGCTTGCAAAAAGCGGGCGGGTGGACGGGATACGCGCTGCTGCCCTCCCTCAACTACAACATCTGCAATGGGTGCAAGTCCACAGGTCCCGAAGAGACGTGGTCGTGGAACGAGGGCTGGAGCTCTCCATCACTTAGCGGTAGTTCAACGCAAACCAACATCGGGGGAACAGCAAGCTCTCAGAAGTTTTCTGATGTGCTCTGGAATAATCATCTGATCGGCGATTTTTCTTCCCAAGGTCTACCCGATTACAACAAGACCCTTGCTCCGAGCCTCCACGATTTCACTTACGACGTTTATTTCTGGGTGGGAAACGTTGAGGTTTCTCAGGCTCTCGAATTCGATATCAACCAGTTTGTGAACGGTCAATCATTCATTTGGGGACACGAATGCCGGGTGGCCGGTGGCCATCAATGGGACACGTGGAGCAATCCAGATCAGCATTGGGTCCCGAGTGGTGTTGCCTGCAATCCCATAAGCAATGCCTGGAACCACTTGATTTTGCACGTGCAGCGAACCTCGGATAATCATCTGTTGTTCCAATCCATCACGTTGAACGGTCAAACCGCCAATTTGAACCGGTACGACACTCCGACTCCTACTAGCTGGTACGGGGTTACCATCAACTACCAGATTGACGGCAATCGTAATCAGGATGCGTATGCGGTATTTCTGGATAATCTGAACTTTACGTATCAATAAGGCTTTTTAGTTGCCAGCTGCCGGCTGTAGCTAAAAAAGAGAGACCCATCTTAGATAAAGATGGGTCTTTTCCTTTGGTCAAAATCCGATTTCTTCAAAGGTGAAACGGGCTATAATCAAGGTAATTCGGGCTGGTCGGCCATGAAGTTACGCAATATCCCGTTCGCTCTCGTCCTTGTTTTCTTTGCCGGAACCCTCTTCGGCAGCGATACACAACAACCCTCCGCGCCTCATATATCCAAGCAAACAAGGATGGAATTGATAAGCGCATTTAATGCTGATCTGGTATATATCCGCACACAGTTTCCAATGGGGAAGAAAGGCCTCACGTTGAAGGATGGAGTAGTTTCTCCCAGCGGAGAGGAGCTTCGCCAGATGATTGCGATGTGGGGACCATCGGTAAAGCCCGGTGACCGCGCAATGATCTCCGAGATCCAGATCAGAGGCGACCGAATTCATTTTGAAATCAATGGCGGCCCGGTGAAGAAGCTGAAGTGGTATCAGCACATTTCGGTCGGCACAGGTGGCGCCGAAAACCCCATTGCCGGAAGTCCGCAGGATAATCCTCGCGGATCTTATGTGGACCTGGTTTTCGATCACTACGTTCCAGATCTGAACGCGCGACAACTGAAAGCGCTGCTGGCGCCGGTCTTCGACTTCGATTCCAAGTCGGCACTACAGGCGTATCTTGAGACGGTCCCGCCGATTGTGAAGGACGCCATCGAAGCCCATCGCGTGTTGGTGGGCATGAATCGCGAGATGGTGATTTATTCGAAGGGCAGGGCGGGTCAGAAGACACGCGAGAAGGATGGAGACACCGATTACGAGGAATGGATCTATGGGCAGCCTCCGCAGGATGTGGATTTTGTGCGCTTCGTGGGGGATGAAGTTGTGCGCGTAGAAACCATGAAAGTGACCGGACAAAAAGTGGTGCGAACGGAAAAGGAAGTAAATCTGGATACCAGCCTGGCTAAGGCCGGGGCCGCGCCCGCAACCCGGCCGGCGAATGCACCGACTCTGCGCCGCCCCGGCGAAGAAGATACCGACAAGCCGGATCGAAGCGCGCCACAGAAACTGCAATAGCTCAAGCCAATCGTCACTACCATTTCATCAAGTGGATAACGTACCGCCGGCTTTGCGTGGTGCGGCATAGCCCTTTACACTTGAGTAGTGAAGATTGCGTTGGGGCAAATTAATCCCACGGTTGGCGACTTTGCCGGGAACGCGGCGAAGATCACCGAGGTCTCGACACGCGCCAAGGCTGCCGGGGCCGAGTTGGTATTGTTTCCTGAGCTTTCGATCTGCGGATATCCCCCACGGGACCTGGTGGAGCGTTCATCATTTGTAGAACACAATCGCACGGCAGCAGAGGGCGTGGCTCGAGACACGCGCGGCATTGCCGTTATCTGCGGTCTCGTGACTGCTGCCGATGCAAGCACGGGCAAGTCGGTGATGAACTCGGCGGCGCTGCTGAAGGATGGCGCGATTGCGTTCGTCCAATCGAAGATGTTGCTTCCTACTTATGATGTATTCGATGAGATGCGAAATTTTGCTCCGGCCCGCAGCCAGAGTTTGTTTCCGCTCTTCGGAAAAGAGATGGCGCTTACGATTTGCGAGGACGCGTGGAACGACAAACAATTTTGGAATAAGAGACTCTACACGTTCGATCCAGTGGAGACCCTGTTGAAGGCAGGAGGAGAGTTTCTACTGAATATATCGGCTTCTCCATTTTGGATGGGCAAGCGTGAATTGCGCCGGGACATGCTGGCGGCAATCGCGCGGAACTACAGAGTCCCGGTGGTGATGGTGAATCAAGTGGGCGGGAACGACAGCCTGGTGTTTGACGGTTCCAGCGTTGCCTTTGATAGCTCGGGAAAAGTAATTGCGCAGTGCAAATCGTTTGAGGAGGATATGGTCGTTTTCGATTCCGAGAAGTTCACCGGCGAAGTGCACGAACAAATCGCTGGGGACGAGCCTAGTGTATACGCCGCATTGGTTCTTGGAACTCGCGACTATGTGCGCAAGTGCGGATTCAAACGGGTGATTGTGGGCCTGAGCGGCGGAATTGATTCGGCTTTGACCGCGACCATTGCGGCGGATGCAATCGGTCCTGAAAACGTGATTGGTGTGGGCATGCCGGGCCCCTATTCCTCGCAAGGATCCATAGACGACGCGAAGACACTGGCAGAAAATCTTGGCATTCGTTTCGAGTTGTTGTGCATTACCGATGTGTTCGAGAATTACCGGAAGACTCTTACGAAAGTCTTTTCAGGGTACCGGGAAGATGAGACTGAGGAAAATATTCAGTCACGGACGCGCGGAACGTTGTTGATGGCCTTGTCAAATAAGTTTGGTGCGATTGTGCTCAGCACTGGAAATAAAAGTGAGCTGGGAGTCGGGTACTGTACTTTGTACGGAGACATGGCCGGGGGGCTTGGCGTGATTTCGGACGTACCCAAAACATTGGTGTACCGGCTGAGCCGTTATGTGAATTCGCAACGAGCGGTGATACCTGAGGCGACTCTGGAGAAGGCGCCGTCAGCGGAATTGCGTCCGGGGCAGAAAGATAGCGATAGCCTTCCGCCCTATGATGTGCTGGACACGATTCTGGAAGAATATGTGGAAGACTCGCGGCCGGCGGAGGCGATTTCATCGGCGCACGGATTCGATCTGGATCTGGTGCGGAAGGTAATTCGCATGGTGGAACGCAGCGAATACAAGCGACAGCAGGCGGCTCCGGGATTGAAGATTTCCGCGAAGGCTTTCGGCTCCGGGCGGCGATTTCCAATCGCGGCTAAAGCAGATGTTTAGGCGCCTCGGGTAATATATCCAGATTGCAAAAACATCGTTGAGGTTTTCCTCGCCTTAAGAATAAGAAAGGGAATACATGCTTCGCACGTTGAGTTATTGGTTGCTCCTTATAGCCGTAGCCACGGTTTCTCAGGCGCAGGAAAAGAATGCCGCTAGCAAGACTGAGGCGACACATTCTTCCGCAGCAAGCTCGCATGCGAAGGAAACTCGTCTTCCATCCGTGGAAACAGTCAACGCTTTTTTGCATGAAACTTTTGGGTACAACCCCAATTTGAGCTGGAAAGTTTCCGACATCAAGCCTTCGGAAGCTGAGGGTCTTGCTCAAGTAACGGTTGAGATCACTACGCCTCAAGGGCTGCAATCGAACCAGTTTTACGTGACGGAAGACGGCAAGCACGCGATCACCGGCGATATTATTCCGTTTGGAAGCCATCCGTTTGCGCCGGCGCGGATTAAGTTGGAGAAAGAAGCGAATGGAGTTGCACGCGGACCCGCCTCCGCGGCGGTGACGATTGTCGAGTTTAGCGATCTTCAGTGTCCGCATTGCAAAGAAGCGCAACCAATCGTTGAAAGGCTTTTGTCTGAGGACAAGAACGTAAGGCTGGTATTTCAGCAGTTTCCGCTGCCGTCACATGATTGGGCCGAAAAGGGTGCTGACTATGCGGATTGCGTTGGGCGCAGCTCCAATGACGCGTTCTGGAAATTTATCGCGAGTGTTTACGACACGCAGTCAGATATTGTGGCAGCCAACGCCGACGACAAACTGAAGGAGCTAGCCAGTGCCGCGGGAGCGGATGGAAGCAAAATTGCCGAATGTGCCGCTCAAGCAGCAACTTTAGGCCGTGTGGAACGGTCCGTGGAGCTGGGAACTTTGCTGGGGGTCACCGGCACGCCGACGTTGTTTATCAATGGGAGAAGTGTCAGCAATCTGGCGACGCTTCCTTATGAAGTGTTGAAACAGCTGGTGGAATTCGCGGCGCAGGATGCGGGCAAAGCTGCGTCAGCGTCGAAGTAAACTCGTCTCGAATCTCAGGCTCGAATCCTTAGCCCAGATTAGCGTCCACAGAACGGACGCGAATCTGGGGCACCAGGCCTGGACATCTTCCACTAGTCGAGGTGAAATTCTACGAACACATCCTGGTTTACTGCTACGGCTTTCCCGTCCATGAGAGCTGGTGCAAAGCGCCACTTTCTTACTGCCTTTACCGCTTCTTCATCGAGACCATAGCCGACAGAGCGTTGGACCCGAATGTCGCGGGGCAAACCGTCTGTGCCCACAACCAGTGACAGCGCCACATTCCCCTGGAAGTGCGCCCGGCGGGCTTTCTTCGAGTATTTTGGGGAGGGATCTTTGAGAAGGCGCGGCCAGACTTGAGCACAGGGCGGTGGATTTTTCGGGTTACAAAGGTTAAACACCGACGCAGCATCTCGTCCAGATGGGGGTTGAGCCTGAGTTCCGGACTCTTGAGACGCTGGCGCAGGGGGCGGTGCCGGGGCAGAGGTGTTGTCCTGCGAAAAGCCACTCGTCGCCAGCACGAAGCTCGCAAAGATTGCAATTGCAACGCGACGCATCGGGTGATTGTAGCCGACTCCCCGGTTGGTTCAAATGGCGAGAGCTAAGGGGATCAAAATCTCACGAAGGTGGGCCTGCCCCCTGAGCGCAAGCGTGCAAAGTTGCGCCCATCCCTAGCTTGCAGTGGCGCGGAGCTGATCAAATTGGTCCGTCAGAAAATCGACGTACTGATCCATACCTTCCTCTGTCTTGGCGGAGAGCTTGAGTACGGGCATGCCGGGACGGACCGCCTGAATATTGCCGTATGCCGAGTGCCAGTCGAATTCGACGGCTTGTGCCAAATCCATCTTGGTAACGATCGCGACGTCAGCGCTATTGAAAATGGTGGGGTACTTCAGCGGCTTATCCTCGCCCTCGGTAACTGAGATCAGCACCATGCGCATGTTTTCACCCAGATCATAGGACGAAGGACAGACAAGGTTGCCGACGTTCTCAATAAAGAGAAAATCCAGTAGATTGAGATCCCATCCCTTGAGTGCCTCCCTCACCATCGCGGCTTCGAGATGACATAGTGTGCCCGTGGTGATTTGCCTGACTGGAACCTGGCTGCGCGCCAGCCG
>DASYGR010000449.1:0-11860 GCA_035999525.1 Terriglobales bacterium | reverse complement strand
GTTGCTGGCGACGCGCTAGCTCGAATCGCGAAGGCGCACAATGCCAAGCCTATGCAGGTTGCGCTGGCATGGCTGCTGCAACGTTCTCCGGTGATGCTGCCGATTCCGGGCACGTCTTCGGTGCAACACCTCGAAGAGAACATGGCAGCAGGATCGGTCAAATTGACCGAAGCAGAGATGAGCGAGCTAGGAGGCGTTTCGCTGCCGGAATTGGGAGTTCGCGCCAGTTAATCGCGGGATACAGTTTTAACCAACGCTCGCGGGGGCTGACTCCGCAGAGCGACGATGGCCGAGAAAGTCCGCAACAATCCACGCCGAGCCGGCAATCGCGAGAGTCTCTATACCTTCGGACCAATTCCAAAAACTATGGGGATTGGCAAAGAGCGCCGGCAGCCATACGAGCAATCCGAAACCCACGATGATCGCCGTGTTCAACTGAGCCGCAAGCAGGGCCATGAGCCCCGTGAGTAGAGCGAGGGCCGCGAGAAAAAAGGCGGCGGTGGTTGCGATCGCCCAGAACACTTGTCCGGGCGGAATCCACTTCGGAACCAGGCTTGCGGTTTCCGAGAGATAGAAAAGTTGTTCCAGTGCGAACGAGATAACACAAACGCCGAACGAGTAATAGCCGAACTGCGCCAATGTTTTTTTGGCCGGGGCAATTGAACCGGAGCACGCATATAAGATCATGGCGCCCGTGGCCAACGAGTATTGTTCGAAGAAGTTGCCAAAACTGTTGTAGACGAGCGGCTGCTTAATAATGAGCGGCACTCCCAACAACGCGAAGGCGAAGTAGATTGCACCCAGAGCGACAGCGCCGGCCCGGGCCGTTCTCGGCCATTGAACGGCAACGCCTCCAAGAATTTCGATGGTGGCTGCGATGTAAGTGAGAATGTCGCGGTGAGGACTGTCTGCCAGCGCCTTGATCTGGTGCCAATTGCTGAAGTCATGCCACACGAAGCCACAGACGCCGGAAGCAATCGCCGCCAAGCCGTAGACGTAACGCCCCAGAGAATATTTCATTGCAGCATATTAGCTGGAATTTAGTGCAGAAACCTTAGCTGGCTAATTTGCGAAGGAACTCGTGCTCGTCCAAACGGTACTTGAAGGCTTTGCGGCCGTCAATGAAAACCACGGGAACTTCGTCGGTGAATTGACGGCGCAGCTGTTCGTCGCTATCCACGTCAACTTCCTGCCATGTGAAGCCGCCGCGACGCTGGAGCTTGCTTAGAGTCTCCTTGACGATCTCGCAGAGATGACATCCTTTGCGAGAATAGACGACGACCTGGCGTCCGTCCGGCATGAGCGGAGTCTAGCAATCAGTCAACGACTTTTCCAGAGTTTCTTTGTAAAAGCGACCGACCGGTTGGGAAGCATCTCCGACACTGGAATAAAGTATCCCCGACACTGGAATGAGGAGGATTTCCCGCTTGCTGGAATGCTGGGGGAAAGTCGGCTAGCTGCCTCCGTGGCGCAGGGTCCAGAACCAGGCCAAGCTCAACACAGTCATTACGACGGTTGTGACCCATGCGATGGCGTTGTAAGCCTTTGAATTCACGTACTTTCCCATTAATTCCTTCTTATTTACCAGGAGAAGCATGAAGACTAGGACTGGAGGAACGGCCACGCCATTGACGACCTGCGAAAGGATAGAAATCTTTACCAGCGGCAGGTTCGGTATCAGGATCACCCCTGCCCCGGCGGCGATCAGGATGGTGTAGAGCCAATAGAAAACCGGGGCCTCTCCGAATTTTTTCCCAACTCCAGATTCGAATCCCAGGCCTTCGCAGACGGTGTAAGCAGTAGAGAGCGGCAAAATCGAGGCCGCGAACAGCGACGCATTGAACAACCCCATGGCGAAAAGGATGTATGCATAGTCCCCCGCGAGAGGACGCAGAGCCTGAGCGGCATCCTTGGCATCGGCGATATCGTGATATCCGTGCACGAACAAAGTGGCCGCGCAGGCCACGATAATGAACCATGCCACCACATCAGTAAAAATACAGCCGGCAATTACATCGAGCCGGGAAGCCTTATACTGGCGCGCGGTCACGCCCTTTTCCACGATAGAGGATTGCAAGTAGAACTGCATCCATGGGGCAATCGTTGTGCCGATCACTCCGATGGTCATGTAGAGATAGCCCTCCTGCATAAAAGCGCTCTTGGGGGGCAGCTTCACGGTTGCGACTAAAGCATCCATCCATGCGGGCTTGGCGAAAAATCCAGCAAAAATATAAGTGATATAAAAAAATGACGCGACCAGGAAAACTTTTTCGACACTCTTGTATTGGCCTTTGACGACAATAAACCAGACGATCACTGCGCAGATCGGGACGGTAATGAATTTGGAGAGGCCGAAAAGTTCGAGGCTGCCGGCGATGCCGGCAAATTCTCCCACGATGTTGCCGAAGTTGACGATCAGAATTCCGATCATCATGAAAAACGTGATCCGGAATCCGAACTCTTCACGGATAAGATCGCTGAGGCCCTTGCCGGTAACGGCGCCCATGCGCGCGCAGATTTCCTGAACTACGATTAAAGCGATGGTGATGGGAATCAGCGTCCACAGCAGCAGGTGCCCAAACTGTGCGCCCGCGAGGGAGTATGTGTAGATGCCGTTGGCATCGTTGTCCACGTTCGCGGTGATGAAGCCGGGCCCAATCACCGCGAAAAACAACAGTATTTGGACCTTCGACCGTTTCAGTAATTTCATGGACACATTGCACAATCATGTACGGCTGAATTAAAAGGCGACGTGACAGGATAAATGCAGAGAGCGAATATGGGTAGGAGGAAAGCGGAAAAAGTGTGCGATGCCACGCGATAGGTGAAAGGCGGACGATTTCAATGCCGCATGAGTCCCCACCCTCTATAAAAAATGTCACCGTAATCCCATCGGCCCACATTACTAAGGCCGCGATCCATCGGTCGGCTGGGTTCGAAGTATCTCCATCGTAAGCATGTCGGATTGCTGTTGCGCCTCTTTGTCTCCAGTGAGTTGGTATTCCCTTTGAAAGGCAGACTGTGCGAGCTGTATCTGTCCTTGCTTCTTGTACAGGACTCCGAGCGCCCAATGAAGTTCCGGGAAATTCGGGTCGGCTTGTTGGACTTGTTGCAGCAACCGCTGGGCTGAGTCCAGGTTCCCGAGGGCGATCTCGACGTTGGCCAAAGAGAGACGAACGGAAATCTGTCGTCTGGCGTTAAGGTCGGTTCTTAACAACAGGCGGTGTAGGATTGTTTCCGTTTCGGTGTACTGCTGGACGGCGAAAAGCCCGCGAGATAGAAGCAGGCTGATCCTGGCATCGCCAGGCGCACGTTCGGACGCGATGCGATAGTTCTTGAGGGCGAGATCGGTTTGCCCCTGGTCCATATAGACGTTCGCGAGCATGGCATACGGGAAGCCGTTAGCAGGGTTCAAGTTAATTTCCTGTTGGGTGTAGGTGATGTCGTTGTCGTAGAACCGCTGTTGTGCGAATGTGAGGACAGAAAAAGCGCACAGCACGATGGCCAGGACGGAAGCGGCCGCGATGCGTACACTTCTTGCAGTCTTTTGTGTTCGATCAGCTAGAACCCCCAGCAACAAACAGAATCCCACCGAAGGCAAATACAAGTACCGGTCATGGGTCATGTCGCCTTCTGGATACACACGGATTGTCGCGAGTACGGGCAGCAATGGCAACAGAATCAGGGCCGCCGCATAGCCAAAGATAGGGCTCACCCGAAACGCGAGCCATGTCATCGAGACAATAAATAAGAGAATCGCCGCCGCTGGGAGCCAGAACGCCGCGGTTGGCGACGAGTAAATGGGATTCATGTAGGCGCCGCTCAAATGGACGGGCACAAGCAGCTTTCGCAAATAAAATAAGACAACAGAGGGACTGGTAAAGATAGCCTGCCGCCAACTGCGCTCTCCCTTTTCGACTCCCATTCCATGCAATACGTACCAGCGGATAAGCAGGTAGAGTACGGTTCCTGCCGCATATGGACTGCTCGCTATCACGAGGAGCTTGACCCAGCCGCTCACCCTATCCTTGAGGCGGATGATGGCCAACGCCACCATGAGAAAGATCAGTACAACCCCGGTTTCCTTGGCGAATAGGCTGCCGAAATATAAGAACGCGCTGAGAAGAATTGGCCCTCGATCGCCACGCTCTGGCGGCGCCAGAAGGACAATCATTGCCCACAGCGTTAGAAGACTGAACAGAAGCTCATTGCTGGCCGATACCCAGGTGACAGCTTCGACATGAATTGGATGAACGGCAAAAACGGCCGAGGCCGCGCCGGCGCCAACTTCGCTGCCTGTCAGCCGTTTGATCAGGCGATAGACGAAGTACGTACAGGCGACGTGTAAAGTAACGCTCGACAAATGCCAGAACCAAGGCGAGAGTCCGCCGATGGTGTCAATGACCAGCATCCAAAGCGAAAATAGCGGACGATAAAAAAGCGCCTGAAACTGGGGGATGTGATTCCAGAGGTGCTGCGTCAAGATCTGCGGAAGGTACTGCCACGACTGCACCTGCGGGTTGTGGACGATCTGCGGAAGGTCGTCGCGAATAAATCCGCAAAACAACGAGCGCGAATATACAACCAGCGCCAAACCGCACACCGCCAGCGGAACCCATGACTGGCGCAAGCGCTCGCCCCAAGACGGTCGCGGCGGCCTGCTTCCGGGCCTGCCGGTTCTGAACTTCTTCCTCATTCAATCCTGCGGACGAATCGCGGAATAAAAGCCGGAAAACCAAGGCAATTCTTCAGGGTACTAACCCTACAATCACACTGACACCCGGGTCTTTATAGATATGTAAGGGTATGTAAATTGTTTCACACATATGCGATCCGCGGAAACAGGTATATAGGCAGGCCTCGTATTTGGGCGTAAAATAAACCGGTTCCGCAACTAAACGGAACCGCTTCTCAGGCTCGCTGTCAGGTACAATTGGGTCGGGTTTCACGCTTCTCCCCCCGAAGCGCGGAAAATGCGAGTGCGACGTTCCAGCGCACGCGGATTGAAGGCCTTTTGAAGCGATCGTCAAGAGCACATCGTTGGGGGGATCCAAACATGTTAGTACATCGAAGAGATTATTGCCGCATTGGCGGTATGGCTGTGCTTGCTGTCCTCGTTCTCGCCATCGCGGGTGCAATGCCCGCAGCAGGTCAGGTCGCGATCACCACTTATCACTACGACAACAATCGCACCGGCTGGAACCAGAGCGAGACGGTGCTCACGCCCGCGAACGTGGGAAGCTCGTCGTTTGGTTTGCTTCAGACAGTGACCCTCGATGATCAGGTGGACGCGCAGCCGCTGGTGGTGCCGGGGGTCTTGATCACAGGCAAGTTCCCGGGCGTGCACGATGTTGTTTATGTTGCCACAGAGGGGAACACAGTTTATGGCATTGATGTTCACAGTGGAATGGTGTTGTTGAGTCCGAATTTCGGAACGCCGGTTCCGTTGCCCTTAGGATGCAACAACAATGGACCGAATGTAGGAATCAACTCGACGCCAGTAATTGATCCGGACAGCAAGACTTTGTACGTAATGGTGTACACGCAAAGCTCCAGAGGTCCCGCCTACTACCTTCACGCGCTCGACCTGGGGAGCCTGACCGACAAGGTCAGCCCTCGTTTCGTGCAGGCATCCCATCAACTGACCGATGGAAGCATATTCAACTTCAACGCAGCCTATCAGCGGCAACGCCCAGCACTGTTGCTCGCAAACGGCAGCATCTATGCGGGATTTGGAAGCTTCTGCGATTTCGCGCCGAATCTGTCGCGCGGCTGGCTGCTCGGGTGGACTGAGGGGTCGCTGAAACCATTTCCGGCTAACGAACTTGTGAATCAGCAGGCAACGTCGCCGACCAGCTTCTTTCTTTCGTCAATCTGGATGGCTGGCTACGGGCCCTCCTCCGATGATGCGGGCAACATTCTGTTCGTAACCGGGAATTCGGATTCGGCGAGGAATACATACGATGGAGTAACCAACATTCAGGAGAGCGTGGTAAAGGTTTCATCCACTCTAACCACGGTGCTTGACCTGTTTACTCCGAAAAACCAACCCGCACTGGATGCGGGAGATGTGGATTTCGGATCCGGCGGAGTGCTGGTATTGCCCGATCAGACGGGCACGAAGCCGCATCTCGCGGTGGCCGCCGGCAAAATCGGCACGATGTTTCTGATGAATGAAGACAATCTTGGGGGCTACTCGCCAATTCGAAATAACGTGCTCGGCCTCTACGCAATAGGCGGCTGCTGGTGCGGCCAGTCCTACTACGTGGATCCCTCAGACGGAGTTGGCCGGGTGGTGAGCAGCGGCGGCCGGACCGTGAGAGTGTGGAAGCTTCAGACCTCGCCGAAGGTGACCTTGACGAAGGTCACGGGATCTCCCTTATTAGGAGGTTCGCAGGATCCGGGTTTCTTCACCACAATCTCATCGAATGGCACTGCGAGCCCAATTATTTGGGCGCTGTCGCGCCCCGTGAACTCCGCCAAAGCGCCGATTTCCTTATTTGCGTTTGACCCAGAGTCGGGGGGAAGCACAATGACGCAATTATTCAAGGGAACTGCGGGGGCGTGGCCGAATCTTGGCGGCGATGCAAACTTGGTGCCGGTCGTGGCGAACGGCCTGGTCTTCGTGGCTAGTAATCAACAATTGCGAATCTTTGGACTGAAGAAATAAGGAAGCGTGCCGGATCGAGACGCGCTAAGAGCCCCAAGCCTGCGCAAAGAAGGCGACAGGCTTGGCCACCCGGGAAAGGGCCTTCTGCATTCCTACGACGGAGCCACTTCTGCCGCCGTGCCAGGCCATCTGGGATTTAGCACGGAGCGAATTGCACCCAGCAATTCGAAGTTGTCGGCGGGCTTTTGGAAGAAGGCGGTTGCTCCCGCTCGCAGATTCTGTCTTTGTTGTATTGGGGATCGCGGGCCGTCAGCACAATCACCGGAATGCAAGATAGCGATGCGTTTTCTTGCAGGCGATCGAGCACGACGTAGCCATCTCCGGCGGGCAAGCCGATATCGAGAATGATCAGATCGGGCTTTTCTTTTTGCGCCATCGCCATGGCGGAAACACCATCGGTCGCATACGCAGTGTCGTAGTGGTTGGCGCGTAGGCGCAAATTCAAGCCCCGCCTTAATTCAGGATCATCGTCAACGATCAGTATTTTTGGTTGCTCCATTTATTTCCTCTTTTCTTGGGTACAAGTTATTTGAAGAATTCAGTGTTTTGGTCTGCTGCGTTAACGGAGTCCGGGGAAGACGCGAGCCCGTTCAGAAGTAATTCAAAATCTGATTTTGCGCCGAGAGTTGATTGACCGAGCGTCGTAACTGCCACGCGGTTAATTACTTCGGCAATTTGTTGTTCCAGTTGCGCCAGGGGAGGATCAGAATTCGGGAGCGGCGGAGCCACTGGATGGGATGAGATTTTCACCGTGACATTTGACTGCAATTCCAATGATCTCTCGAATTGTCCAGCGATCCGCTTTAGCAGGATGTTGGTGCCATTCGCATCCGCGGATGCGAGCACCATGAAGACTTCACTTCCACCGTCGCCGGAGAGGGCCGGCAATACAATATCTTTGTCCGCGACGACACAACCTCGCAGAATGTCCATGCACTGCTGGCGCAAACTGCTCGAGTTAAGCTGGCGGTGCCTGGTCTTTGGGGTCAGCTCTACCGTAATCAATACCAGCGGGCTGGGGAGCGTGCCATCGGTTTTCACGACCGGCGTGAGCAGTTTGGAGAGGGAGAACAAGGGGAGGGTAAAAGAGAAAAGGCTTCCGCGTCCCAGTTGACTTTCGAGCCAGATGCGTCCACCGTGCAGCCTTACCAATTCTTGAACAATGTATAGGCCCAGGCCGAGTCCTTTGCGGCTGTTGATGCTGGAGCTGGGATCCTGATACAGGCGCTCGAAGATCAGTTGCTTTGACTCCGGACTTACACCACGCCCGGTGTCCGCGACTGAGATGCAAACATAGTCCGGATCTTTGGGCATGAGGCCGGCTTTTACCATCACCGATCCGCCGGCGGGAGTGAACTTCAATGCATTGTCAATGAGATTAATTAGAATTTGCAGTACGCGTTCAGGATCGGCGGAGACCAGCGGAATCCCGCTCTCCACTTTCAGCTCCAGGCCAATGCGTTTTTCATTCGCGGTGGCTCGCAACATGGTGACGGCCTGTTGCACCACATCGTTGACACCGATGCAGCGAACTTCGACGCGAAGTTGTTCCGGACTCCGCCTGGGTAGCTTCCAGCAAGTCATCAATCATGGCGAGAAGCTGGTTTGCGCTTCCGAGGACCGTAGTCAGGTGCTCGCGCTGTTCCAGGGATACCTCACCGGCCAGGCCATCGAGCAGGATGGTGACAAACTGATGAATGGAACTCAATGGAGTACGCAGCTCATGAGATACGTGGGAAAGGAACTCATCTTTAAATTGCAATTGCTGCTTGCGGCTCATGTCGAGCGATATCAGCAAAGCCTGGCGTTCGATGGCGTAGCGAATAGCGCGGGCTAATTGTTTGCTGTCGAAGTTGCCCTTCACCAGATAGTCTTGCACGCCTTGATGGACGGCTTTGGTGGCGAGCAGTTCATCTTCCAGGCCGGATAAGACGACAATGGGCACGGTGGGAGCGCTTTTCAGCACACGGCGATAGGTATCTGCGCCGTGACTGTCAGGAAGATTCAGGTCGAGCAACACTACGGCGGGCGTCTTTTCGCTCAATGATTGCAGGCCGGAAGACAAGCGGTTAACGCAGGCCACTTCGAGATCGGAGCTGGCCTCGACCAGCCGCAAACGGACGAGGTCGGCGTCTCCGGGGTTGTCTTCGATTAATAGAACGTGGGCAACCTGTTTTGGGTCCATCAATCCTCCCTGCGGGGAAGCATCGCACAGGAAAACCAAAAACTCGCCACACAACTCAGCGTCGAAACAAAATCTTTCAGGTTTCCTGGCTTAGTGACGTAGCAATTCGCTCCTAATTCATAGCTGCTATGGATGTCTTTGTGTGCGCTCGACGTACTGAAGATCACAATTGGAATCTTTCGCAACATCGGATCGGATTTTGCCTCTGTCAACACGGATTTTCCATCCCTACCGGGCAAGTTCAGGTCCAAAAACACAACGTCTGGACGTATGGCGCTTTTATACTTGCCCTTGCGGTGGAGGAATGCCATGGCCTCGATTCCGTCGCCGACCGAATGAACGTTGCTGCCACAAGCATTTCGGCTCAGGACATCCCTCGATAAATCAATATCGGCGGGATTGTCATCCACCAGCAGTACTTCCTTGATTTTCGTCATTGTTTTTCGTGACCCCATTTTCCATTGTGGGAATGCTGAAGTTGAAAGTGCATCCTGTTCCGCTATGATTGCCCAGCCAAATTTTGCCGCCGTGCTGTTCGATAATTTTTTTGCAGATTGAAAGACCGATACCATTGCCTGAATATTCTGTGCGGGTATGCAACCGCTGAAAAATTGAGAAGATGACGTCGGCATGTTCGGGCGCGATGCCAATCCCATTGTCTGAGACGGAAAATATCCAGGTTCCATCCTTCGATTCAGCGCTAATGTCAATGAATGGGATGGCTCCATCGCGGAACTTAATCGCGTTCGAAATCAAGTTTTGAAATACCTGCTCCAGTTGAGGGCCGTTTGCCATTAACACAGGCAAGCGATTACACGTCACGGTGGCAGCAGTTTCATGAATGGAAGCCTCAAGATTAGTGATCGCCTGCTTTACCACGATGTTGCAATCTGTGGTTTGGAATGCCATTTCCTCGCGGCCGATGCGGGAAAATCTGAGTAAGTCATGAATCAGGTCCTGCATACGGGTAGCGCCGTCAATCGCGTAATGGATGTATTTGTCGGCCTGTTCATCGAGTCTTCCGCGATATCGTTCACCGAGCAGTTGCGTGTATGCGGAAACCATGCGCAAGGGTTCCTGGAGATCATGAGAAGCTACATAAGCGAATTGCTCGAGATCGCGGTTGGAACGGGCGAGCTCTCCCACTTTTTTCGCTAGTTTTTCGTCGGCTTCCTGACGCTCGAACCGGAGCCGCTTCTCCTGGAGAGCCCGGTTGATTGCATAGGGCAGGCGGGCCAACTTGTCTTTCAGGACGTAATCGCTGACGCCCTGCTTAATACACTCGAGGGCGGTTTCGTCGCCGAGCGCACCGGAGACCAGAATTAACGGGATCTGCAAACCCTCGTGACGCAATATTTCAAGCGCATCCATACCTCGCCATTCGCCCAGGTTGTAATCGGCGAGGATTACGTCCGGCAAGGTTTTTGTGAGGCTTTCCCGGAATTCTCCGGCAGTGCGCACAACCGTGCCGGATGCATCGAATCCTGTGCGGTGCAATTCGCGGAGAATCAGCTCACTGTCCGCAATGCTGTCTTCAATAATCAATACCTCCAGCCCGTGTTTGGGCTGAGCCGAGATGGAGGCGGCGGTTTGTGTGGCTGCGGTGGTCATAACGCCAGTATGATTTCTTCCGGCTGCACTGCTGGCGCCGCAGACTTAACCGGCGGCTGGTTTGTGACCATCCAATACAGACCAACACTCTTTACTGTGTCGCGGAATTGATCGAAGTCAACCGGCTTTTGGATAAAGCTATTTGCGCCCAGACCGTATCCAGAAACCAGGTCTCGTTCTTCTTTCGACGAGGTCAAAATGACAACTGGGATGGCCTTCGTGCGAACGTCGGTTTTGATTGCCTCCAACACTTGCATGCCATCAATCTTGGGAAGTTTTAAATCGAGCAGGATAAGTTTCGGAGGGTGATCGAAAGATCGTCCAGAAAACTGATTTCGACAAAAGACGAAGTCCAAAGCCTCTTCGCCATCCCGCGCGATGAAGATGCTGTTTGCCAGCTTTTCCTTACGCAAGGCGTGCAACGCCAGATCGGCATCGTCAAGGCTGTCTTCCACCAGCAATATGTCAACTTCGTGTGCATTCATGATTGAACTCCTGTGACAGCACTATTAGTTTCCACCTCGACTTCGGCCGGTAGGTTTATGGTGAAATAAAATGTCGCGCCCTTCCCGAGTTCCCCCTCAGCCCATGTTCGTCCCGCGTGTTTTTGAATGATCCTGCGCACGGTGGCGAGTCCGATGCCCGTGCCTTCAAAATCCTCTATCTTGTGAAGTCTCTGAAAGACTCCGAACAGCTTGTCCGCGTACTTCATGTCAAATCCCACGCCGTTGTCACGAACGAAGAAAGTGAATTGTCCGTGATCTTCCATGGAGCCAATTTCGATTAAGGCGGTGGCGCATGGACGGGTAAACTTCAGCGCATTGGCGATAAGGTTTGAAAAACTTGCCTGACCAACGCCAGATCGCAATGGACCGAACCCAGGTCCGCAATTTTCCACTCCACCAACCGGCCTTCGGTTTCCGGCGCGAGCATGCTTACAACATCGTCCACGAGCAGATTTAGATTGGTGGATTCCGCATTTAACGAATGGCGGCCTACCCCTGCCAGGGCTAAAAGCTCGTCAAGCAGCACTCCCATTTTCCGTGCGCCGTCTGCAATTCTTTCCAGATAGCGGCTGGCTTCAGCGGGGATGGAGCCAGCAAACTCTTCGATCAGAATTCGGGAAAATCCGCCGATGTGGCGCAGGGGTGCGCGCAGATCGTGCGAGACCGAATAGGTGAAGGCCTCGAGTTCCTTGTTGGCGGCTTCCAGTTGGATTGTTCGCTGTTCGACTTTTTGTTCGAGATCGTCATTGAGGATGCGAATTTGATCTTCATCGTGCTTTCTTCGCGAGATATCGCGGAAGGTCGCGAGGGCGCCCTGGGCCTTCCCGTCTTCGTCTTTTAAAGGACGGGCTGAGACTTCGATCCAAACTCCTTTCGGACAACCCGGGT
>DASYGR010000046.1:0-9940 GCA_035999525.1 Terriglobales bacterium | reverse complement strand
ATTAATTTTTATATTATACCCCCCTATAGTATAATTCGATTGGAAAACAGCACATATACGAAATATATGGCCCACACGATTCGAGAAAAGGAAAAATTAAGGTTGCGAGTGCGCCGGATCCAGGGGCAAGTCGAGGCGGTTGCGCGCGCCCTAAACGAAGAACAGGATTGTTCGGCTGTTTTGCAACTCATCAGTGCAGCTCGAGGCGCCATGAACGGCCTGATGGCAGAACTGCTTGAGGACCATATCCGTTACCATGTACTCGATCCCACCCACAAGGCGCGTCCCGAGCAGGCAATAGCAGCCGATGAGTTGGTAGATATCGTGCGGTCATATTTGAAGTGACCGAGATGTTTTCCTCAATCAGGGTAACCATTGTCTAAAAACTAACATCTTATGCTGACGATTTTGAGCAGACCAAAACCGAACAAGGCCGGAGATTAAATTGCGAGAAGCAGTCTAAATTTGGTGTTTCTGCTCTTTGTGTGTGGTTTAGTGGATGAGTCATTGGTATTCGGAAAGCCCGATGGCTGCGACCGTCGCGTGAACGGGAAAGGAAAGCGAATTGGAGAAAGCTGTGGCTAGTCTCAATGTCCAAAAAAGTAATTGCCGTTTCCTAGTCACTACGGGCGAAGACGGCAAGCCCCGATTAAAATTAGATTTATTTCACCAAACCGTCTCTCATCTTGATGGGAAGAGTATAGAGTTTGAAGTCATGGGTGGTACCTCACCCCAGCAGGCCAAAGCCTTAGCCGAGTCCATAAACGATAAGATTATTGGAATCGTCGTTACTCAATCCTAAGAAGCAATTCCACGACTCTTAGACACCTCACTTGATCATTGCGGTATCACCCACCCCTCGGTAGTCTTAATTCATCGAGTGACCGAGTTGACTGGTACTTTTCCCAAGTTCGTGTCTGTTCTTCCACTTTTAATATTGCCGACAATTTTTATAGGCACGGCTTCCTGCTCAACACAAAAGGCAGCGTCGAACGCGGTTGTGCGTTGGGCGGCAGGCACGCGCGGTTCAACTTTTTCTCGAACCGCCGATGGTAAATATGTTTATACGTTGAAAGATGACGTTTTCGAGGTGGCTATCGGAATTGACTCGCAGGAACTCGAGAAGGTTCGACATCGGCCGCTTCCCGTATTCACTATTCACTTGGACGCGCGCTACACCGGAGAGAAATCCCTCGAATTCACCCCAAGTCTCATCACCCTGGAGTTTGTGAATCATTTTCAAGTCGTCAATAAGGCGCTTGATCCGGATGAACTGACTGCGCGGATTCAAAATGACATTGACAGTCTGGGCGACGAAACGGCGCATGAAGTCCGCAAACATCCCGAGAAGAGCCAGGGAAAAAACTCATTGCTTCAGGCTCATTTGAAAGACATGACCGACCTCGTTGGATTCATAAGCCTGTATAGTCTGCGTCCTACGACGCTCAATTCCGGAAATACAACGACCGATGGGTGGATTTTCTTTAGCACGAAAAGCAAATGGATTGGAAAGTGGAAACCCCAAGAAGGATTCATATTGCGGGTTCCCCTCAAAGACAAGATTCTTGAGTTCCCTTTCACTTTGCCTCCAAGTAAAGGAGACCTGGTCTTGCGGAGAAGACCAAGTTAAAAACGAAGCCAGAGGGTAGATTCACCAATAAAAGTGGCACTCAGGAGTGCTGAATACGACTTGCTGGTGCGGTTACTGTGGGAAGCCCACAGATCCCAGCGATTGTCCACGCTAGATGGCCTCCAACGGTTTTGACTCCGGTTACCGCAGTAATAGGGAATTGTATGGTTCTATGCAGACCGTACAAATAAAAGAACCTAACATCTGAACAGTAAACCCCTGCATGAAAACCGGAACCGGAACACGTTTAGGCCGATACGAGATTGACGCGGAAATCGGGCGCGGCGCCATGGGGTTGGTGTATCAGGCGCATGATCCTAAAATTGACAGGGTCGTGGCCATCAAGACTATCTCGCTTTCTACCCAAGAAATCGAAGAGGAGACGGAATTTCGCGAGCGTTTTTTTATGGAGGCGCGAGCTGCGGGCCGCCTCTCACATCCAGGCATTGTCACGATTTTCGATGTTGGGGAAGAGGAAGAAACCCACGAGCCCTACATCGTGATGGAGTTCGTGACAGGCCAACCTCTCAATAGATTTCTTTCGGGGAGCAACCGCCGGCTGCCTCTTGGACCAGCTCTCCAGATAACTCAGGAAATTGCGGAAGCGCTAAACTACGCGCATTCGCAAGGCGTGATTCATCGCGACGTCAAGCCCGCGAATATTCTCATCACTCTCGATGGCCACCCCAAGATCGCGGATTTTGGGATTGCGAAGCTTAATCAGGGATTGATGACAATGCCGGGGCAGGTGTTGGGAAGCCCAGCCTATATGGCGCCCGAGCAGTTGAGTGGTGAAAATGCAGATGCCCGGTCTGACTTGTTTTCTCTTGGCGTAATTCTCTACAGCATGCTTACCGGATTTCGGCCTTTCCAGGGAAATAGTACCGCAACGGTGAGCTTCAAAGTGGTCAACCGTGACCCGTTGCCGGTGACGTCGTTTGACTCAGAACTTCCGGCTGAACTGGACCGGCTGGTCTCGAAGGCCATTGCTAAGGATCCGGAACAGAGATATCAAACCGGCTTAGAGATGGCGCAAGATATACAACGATTGCGTGAGCGCCGGGAGTTAATGAACCAAACGGCAGCTTCTCTGACTAGCGTCACGAATCCCGACGGGACCGGGGTGATTACCACGCCGCGGCCCTCGACGGCGTCTGGTCTGGAACTATCTTCGCAACTACAATCTCAGACCTCAAGTCTCGCCCCGGAACCGCGTAAAGCATCGAACTCGACAAGGCCCGTAGCGACAGCAGTTAAGAAAATTGCTATAGGGAAGTCGAGATTGATGCCGAAGGAACTCGCTGTTTCCGCGGCAAGCATTTTGCTTTTGGCGATTGCCTTCATCGGGTTCAAAATCGTCCATTCGAAAAAAACCTTGGTACCGCCCGCGCACACCGCTCAGGCCGCTCTCCAGCCACAAGCCAACAAAGACTTCAGCTGGCAGATTGGCACGCCATCATTCTCGAATGACGCAGGTACCCGAGGCGAGAAGATTGCGCCGACCGTTCAGCCGAAACAGCGACGAACGAAAGTGAAAGTTGCGGCGAAGCCTAAAACCAAGCCCATTCCTAAAACGATCCCAGAGGCGGCTCCGCAAACAGTACAGCCACCCACAATTGTTACAAAAACGGACCCTGGGATAAAGACGCCAGCCTCTTTACAGAATGTGAAGGCTGTGGTGCCGCCGCTTGCCAGCGCAACTTTGGAATTGCAGATCGAATATCAGTTCGCGGAAGCGGAAGCTTCGGTATGGCTCGACAACCAATTGATTTATTCTCAGAAGCTCTACGGTGAGTCGAAGAAACGCGCTCTTTTGTTTAAGAAAATGGAAGGACGCGAACGAAACAGTGTAAAAGTTCCGGCGGGACAGCATCGCATTAATGTGAGAATTCAGTCTGAGACCGATCAATACGACCAATCTCAGACGATCTCAGGTAATTTTGCCGTAAGCAGCAAGAGTACTCTTGCAATCACTTGCGACAAGCACGGGCACGATCACAAGCTGCAACTCGCACTTCAATAGTTGCGAAGCCCACCAATCCGGAAACAACCTCAATTCAATTATCTTTGTGGGCCTGCTTCTTCTGCGAAGTTGATCGCGTCTAAAAACGGAAATGCGGCCCGAACGTCACTCGAAGATTGTTGTGCGTTCCGTTGTCGAGAAATATCTCGTCTCCGACATCGAGGCGCAATCCGATAGGGCCTGCGAAGCCTTCTATTCCCGCTCCAGGATATAGAGCCAAATGGGTATCCCCATAAGGAACGTTGTTTACCGAATTCGTGAAACTGCTGCCTGAGGCCGGGCCTGTTGTATTTGTAAAATTGATGAAGCCAACTTTCCCGGTAATGAAAACGCGAACTGGACCGGAGGACCCGGCTTGAAACTTGGGTCCGAACAGCCCTGTTAAAGGACGCAATCGTGTCGTGGCGAAGGTAGTCGTACCGCCATTTGAGAAGATAGTTGTGTAATTGCGATAAAAATCGTAGCTCATTTCCGCCTCTAACTGCACATTTGGGTGCACGTTGATTGCAAGGCGGCCACCCAAGCCTACAAAATTAATGGCCGGGTTCACTGGGCTAAACCGCAAATAGTCTGCGAATGCGCCCACTTCCACATGGTCTTCGGTAAAAGAAGATTGGGCGGCCAAAAACGCGGGCATCACTCCAAATATGCTTAAGATGGCCAGTAGTACAAAGCGTTTCATTATTGTTCTCCTCGGGAAAATATTCTCACCGCCGTGCCGTTTTAAAGGGCGTCGGCTAAATCCTTCGCCAATTGATGAGATGGCAATTTTGATGCAGTATGAAAAATTCTGGTTGGGTCCTTTAACCTAAACGTCTTAACCCGCGCGTCTAGTAAGGGGTTTCACGGGGGAAAGATTTCTCCGGTTCGGGAAGACCCTGTATCGCGGTAATCTTGCGAGGCGAGCGGGATTGGCGATATTTGAGGGTTTGCTCAAAAAATACGAGTAGGATATAGTCTGCCTTACAAGGTAAATTCAAGCTCGCCAGGTTGCTTCGCGTTCCGTGTTTGTAGCAGTGTACTGATACCCTGAGGGCAAGCCCCAACTGACAGGCTCCAGGAGGACGACTATGGAATCGCCGAAAACGGCGGAGATCGCTCACATTGGCAGGTCGGTCATAATTAAGGGCGAACTTTCCGGCAGTGAGGATCTATACGTTGACGGGCAAGTCGAGGGAACTATTGAGTTGCAAGGCAACAGCCTGACGGTTGGACCCCATGGCCAACTTCGCGCCGACGTGAACGCCAAGAATGTGATTGTTCATGGCGTGCTTGAGGGGAACGTCAAGGCCAGCGAACGAACCGATTTGAGAAAGTCGGCTGTCGTAACCGGGGACATTTTTTCCCAGAAGATTGCCATCGAAGATGGCGCATATTTCAAGGGAAAAGTGGACATTCAAAAAGAGACTCCAAAGAACGTACACTCCGGGAATAGACCCGAAACGCCCGCAGGCGCCGGAAATGGACCCGAGCGACCGTCATCATCGGTTGCAACGGCGGCTGTGGCAGCGGCTTCCTCCGGTACCGGTGCGGCACCAGCAGACAAAACTCCGGTAACCGAGCAAAAGAAGTTTTGATCGGTTCCTATTGATAATAGAGGCTATATTTATAGTGGTGTAGTGCTGAGGTAGCAAGAGGAAGTCAGGATTTTCATGGCGACTCACGGCTTGATGAGATTGTTTCGCGGTACGTCAGATGAAACCGGCGCCAGCGTTCGCGGCTCACAAAAACAGCGGCTTACTCGCAAATCGAGTGGCATGAATGAGCTGGCACGGGTTATGCGATCGGAAGAGACCCTCTGCGTCCTTGACATCGGTTCGACCTCGGCAACGAACATTCGATATCTTACGGAGCTTGGCCATAGGCCTTACAGTGAAGATCTGCTGGATGCTTCCACCGATCCGTCGTTGATCACACGCGATGAGAATGGTCAACAGTCGTTGGACAGCAAGCGATTCTTAGCGGAGAACCTGACTTATCCGGCGGCGCAGTTCGACATCGTAATGTGTTGGAATCTCGCGGACTACATGGATGAAACGTTGGTGAAGCCAGTGGTGGCACGGCTCTGGTCGGTTCTCAAACCGGGAGGCGCGTTGTTAGCTTTCTTTCATACCCAGGAAGCGGGCGTTGACGCTCCATGTTACCGGTATCATATCGTGGCTCCTGACACGTTGGAAATGCAGCATATCGAAGCGCATAAAGATTTACGGAAGGGTCCTCCGGGAGCAATTCAGAATTCCAGCCCTGCCGGGTTCAAGCTGCAAAGAGTCTTCAATAACCGGCACATCGAAAATTTGTTCCGCGATTTCGGTTCCATTAAATTTTTTCTCACTCGAGATAATGTTCGAGAAGTCCTAGTCATTCGCTGATTCCTGCCCAAAGCGAATACCCATACCATCGCGATCGCCCCTAGAAGCGGTTTTGTCCCGGCTATTTCCCAGTGAAAGCAGCTCCGCGGATCCCCTTGTGCGTTTGACCAAGTACTTTGGCAGGCTTGGAATTGTCCGGACAAAATAAATCATCGGCTTTCTGATCGCACGAGGCAGTTTGAGCGCTCGGCGGATCATAGAGGACGCATTGAAGACATGCGCCAGCCTTTCCTGATAGATCCTCCTATAGGCCAGCGTCGCGTCTTGCAGAGAGATGTCTTTTTGGAAAAACGGTACCAGGCATTGAGCGGCCAAGGCTCCGCTGCGCAATGCGAGGGAGATTCCGTCTCCTACAAACGGATCAACAAAGGCTGCGGCATCGCCTGCCATAAGAATTTCGCCACGGTCTGGCACGGGAATGCGAAACAAGAGCGGAGAGGTGCTCATCGGGGCACTGAGCGGTCTCCAGTTTTGGCTGCGCTCTTTAAGTTGAGGATGGCAGTTCAGGACTTCCATGAGAGTGCTGGCAACGTCAGCTCTTACCATCGCGCAGGCATTTATCCGATTCTCGTCCGTCCCGGGTTCCCGGAGATTTACGGGCTGTACGCCGCAGTACCCTCCATCAAAAAAATAAAGGTCCACAGAAGGGTGGGTGGCGGGCTCCGAAAAATGTCCCTTAATGCCAAGCCATCTCTCCAAGGAGCCATTGCTGAGTGACGTGTCTGCCGTCAAATTTGACCAACGCCCGGAGGCGTTCACCACGGCTCGCGATTCGAAGTCTCCATCCGAAGTATGCATGCGGAACGGACCGCTGCCGGAGATTTTGTGAACAGTAGTCCGTTGGCGCGCATCCACCCCGCAATCTTGAGCCGAAGACCATAGCGCGGCGTCAAGGTCTAATCTGGCAATGCTGACGGCTTCAGGATGCACCTGAGTTTTAATGGTCTGTCCATCGAGGAAAATTCGCGTCTGAGAAATCCGCAGTGCTTCTTTCAGGAGCGGCTTATGCTTGGAACTCAGCAGCGTGTAGAGAAGATCAAGGGATTCGGCGGAGACAAATTCACCACAAACCTTGTGGCGGGGAATAATTCCGCGTTCCAGCAACAAGACGTTCACACCCGCAGAGCGTGCGGTAATGGCTGCGGACGTGCCTGCGGGTCCGCCGCCGACGATTGCAAGATCAAACATAGGAATCCAAATCTTTTATAAGCCAGAGGGCTTGCCGGATTGTCACAACAGTGTCAGAGAAACTGGATTCACCATTGCCTATCGAACGTCTTGTTCGTGGTCGCCGCCAACTCAGCCCTTCCACGCAATCACTCCCATGCGAAATAAATAGTGACGTTTAACTTCGATGCTTGCGGCGGAGGTCCTGGCCAATAACAGCGCCATTTCTTTTCGCGTGTACGCCCTGCGAACAGAGGCTGGGGCGTCGTGGCGCGTGATGCGGCTGCGAAATAATGGGGAAGCAGCGTAGACCAGCGCAAGATGCACAGGGTCCCGGACAATATCATTGATCAACACGGCAATGCGGCAAACCCGCAAACTTTCATTGACGAACTTCAACAATTCTTCTGGCAACAGATGATGGGCAAAAAGACTGCAATCAACAAGATCGAAGCTTGCGTCCTGAAATGGCAGGGCAAGGGCGTCGCCAACCACGCGGGACCTGAGCCCATTGCCGGGGAGCGCGTCGGCAGAGTTCTCCCGGGGCAGGTGAGATTGAGCGCGGTCGAGGAGCGTGAGTTGAAGATGTATGCCTTCGGCCTCGAGCCGACGGCGGGTGGCTTCAGGAACGTAGCCTGCACCGGCAGCGACTTCGAGCAGTGTGAATGCCTTTATGCTGAGCTTCCAGGAAACGCGCTCAACCATGGCTTGCATGGTTGAAATTCCGCCGAAGCGAAGATTAATGCCCTGGAGGTCCAGCAGCGAATTGGCGATCTCGCTGGGAGTTCCAGAATCAGTGTCCAGGAGCTCTGGAATATCCACCTGCTTCATCAACTAGACTTCCGCCAGTTCTTCTTCCAATAGTTGTTTGTTGTAAAGATCGGAATAGTAGCCGTCCAACGCGAGCAGTTCGTCATGAGTTCCCACTTCAACAATGCGTCCGCCATGCAACACGGCTATGCGATCTGCGTTTCGGACGGTAGATACTCGATGGGAGATAAAAATTGTGGTTCTGTCGCGCATAATTTCACGAAGGCGGTTCAGAATTTTGTCTTCGGTTTGGGTGTCCACGCTGGAGAGCGCGTCGTCGAGAATCAAGATCCGCGGATTTCTGATTACCGCTCTGGCAATCGCGGTGCGCTGTTTCTGTCCGCCTGAAAGAGTAATGCCGCGTTCCCCTACGACTGTGCGGTATTGTTCGGGAAAGCCCTCGATTTCTTCGGCGATACTCGCAGCATGGGCGGTCTGGCGGATCTCCTCGTCAGTTGCACCCTGTGCTCCAAAGGCGATGTTCTCGCGAACGGTTTCGCTGAACAGGAATGTTTCCTGGGGTACGAATCCGATGTTGCGGCGCAAGGCCTCGAGCGGATAATCACGAATTGGCCTGCCATCCATCAGCACCGTGCCCGAGGGCGCGTCGTAAACGCGGGCGATCAAGCTAACCAAAGTAGTCTTTCCTGAGCCGGTAGGGCCCACGATAGCGAGGCTGCTCCCCGCTGGAACGTGCAGATTGATGTCATGCAGCACGTGTGTTCCGTTATAAGCAAAGTTGAGACCACGAAACTCAATGTCACCCTCGATCTGCGTGGTGGAGGGCAATCTCGCTGATGTGTCGTCAATCTCGGGCTTCTCGACTAATAGCTGATTGATGCGCGCCATGGATGCAGTGCCGCGCTGGAAAATGTTGATTACCCATCCCAACGCAATGACCGGCCATGTGAGTTGCACCATGTAGGTGTTGAAGGCCACAAATCCACCGACCGTGATCCTTCCGTAAAGAACCTCGCGACCCCCCAGCCAGAGTACGAGCACGATGGCGAGCCCGAGCATGACTTCGAGCGACGGCCACAGCATTCCCATCAGGCGCACCAGTTTCAGGCTGCGAGCGATGTACTCCTTGTTGGCGGTTTCAAATCCGGCAATCTCATATTCCTCCTGGACGTAAGCTCGAATCAATCGGGCACCGGAGAAGTTTTCCTGGGCACGCGCTGAAATATCGGAGAACATGGCCTGGATTCTCTCGAAACGTTCGTGAATGCGCTTTCCGAAATATTGAATAGTGACGCTAACCACGGGCAAGGGGAGGAAGGCATACAACGTCAGTTTCGGACTGATCGAGAGCATGAAAACAAGCGCACCGGCCGTAAAGACAATCGTGTTCGCGGAATACATGATTGCGGGGCCGAGCAACATACGAACGGCATTGAGGTCGTTGGTTGCGCGAGCCATAATGTCGCCCGTGCGAGTTCGTTGATAGAAGGAATAAGAAAGACTTTCAAGATGGCGGAAAAAATCATTTCGTAGATCAAATTCGATCTCGCGAGAAACACCGATCAACACCCAACGGGTTAGAAACTGAAAAATTCCCTTGAGGCCAGCAACTGCCAATAGCAAAAGAGCGTAGGTCAGCAGTTTATGTCTGGAAACTCCCAAATGAAGGTCGTCAATGGCCCGGCGAATGACCAACGGAAATAAGATCCAAATTCCGTTGTTCAAGAGGACGCAAACACCGCCCACGATATAGCTTCCACGATATTTTTTTAGATACGGGAAGAGAGGGCGAAGGCTATTGGGCAGCAGCATGTAGTTCTACATTAGATCAAATTCTATCAGCGGAGATGCAGTGTTTTGGCGCGCGGGGGGTATCCGCAAGACATTTTCTTGGCGTGTTCATGCCTGGCTCAAGGTCTAGTGAATCTCGACCTGCTGAAAGCCGAGACCCCGAAGCATGCCCGAAATCGTATTGCGAGC
>DASYGR010000438.1:0-4641 GCA_035999525.1 Terriglobales bacterium | reverse complement strand
AGTTCAAATTACGTACGGGATGTATAGGTTCAACCGCAAGACTATGTCTCTTCGGGCCTTGCAGCCTGACTCATGGCCAGAGGAACTTCAAGGTGGACAAGGGGAATCCTGGCGGACTTATTCCCCGCATGCAAGCCGCATTCCGTCTTCTGAAAACCAGCCCAACGACCAGCCCTGGAATCCTCGCCCGGTTTTACGGCTCGCGTGCAATGGGTGCAGCCAATGCTTGGGTAGTCGCGGTCATGCAGCGGATTATAAGGAACGTCGTGCTTGTGAATATAACTCCAAACCATTGGGGCAGACCAATCGGCCAAAGGATTAATTTTTACAAGTTGAAACTTGATATCCCACTCGATCTTTCTCGCGTTAGCGCGAGCCGAAGTCTGATCCCGCCGTATCGCCGTCACCCATGCTCGCAACTCAGCTAATCTGTTCTTTAGTGGCTCGACTTTACGAATGCTGCAGCAGCGATCAGGATTGCGGTTCCACAACTGCGGGCCATACTCAAGATCTTGCTCGTCAGGCGTCAACGCCGAGTAAAGGCGCTCTACCTTGATGTTGTAACGTTTCTCGACGCGGTCAATAAGATCATAGGTTTCTGGGAACAGGAATTCGGTGTCTCCAGTAAAGACTTTGACATTTGGATTGATGCGGGAAGCAATATCAATAAGCGCCATTCCTTCGACGCCGAAACCCGTAGCCATTGCCACATCGTCGCCGAATGTGGCGAAAGCCCAGCGCAGCACTTCCTCCGGCTTCCAGGACTCTGAGCGGTGCTGGATATCTTCCAAATGTTCTCTCACTCTGACCTCTCCGGTTCCTGAGCCAGGTCTTGGAGTCGGAGGAATGGCTCAAGTGGAATACTTGCTGGAAATTCAAATGACGCGATTTCACGAATGGGGGAGGGCTGACGTGAGAATCGCACCACTTCGCCCACCACCAAGAGTGTGGGGGAGGGCAATCTTGGAGCAGAGTGCAAATCCTGTAATGTGGTCTGATGGATTTGTTGGTCCGGCGTGGTTGCCTTTGAGATTACCGCGCAAGGGATGTTGGGAACGAGTCCCGCCGCAATGAGTTGCCGTGAGGTAGCGGGATAATCGTACCCTGGCATATAAACCACAACTGTAGAGCCGGGAGAAATCTGTCTTGGCCAGTCGTTATTGAAAGCGTCTGTCGAGTCTTCTGCCGGGGAGCTATGCCCCGTCAGCACAACCAGCGAAGATGAGAAAGCGCGGTGGGTGAGCGGAATCTGCACAGCCGCAGCGGCGCCAAGCATCGAGGAGATCCCAGGAATAATCTCGAATTCGATGTTGGCCCGCCGCAGCGCCTCAACTTCTTCACCAGCACGTCCGAAAATCAGGGGATCCCCGCCCTTCAATCGAACGACCTGCAAATCGAGTAACGCGTATTGAACCAGCAGACAATCAATTTCCTGTTGGCGAATGTTCTTGCGTCCACCGCGCTTGCCTACGTTGCGCACCAAGGTGGAGGCAGGAATCATTTTCAAGATCTCTGACCCGATAAGCTCGTCATGAAGCACGACATCGGCCGACTTAAGTACGCGCAAAGCTTTTATCGTGAGAAGTTCCGGATCGCCCGGGCCTGCGCCTACGAGATAGACTTTTCCGCTCATGCTTCCGTCCTCTCGCAAATTCTTTCCGACAATTGAGCGGCTTGAAACGTTTCCCGGCTGGCCAGTTCGTGCAACTTCTGACGGCGTTCCTCCGAATTTATATCCGACGTGAAAAGTTGCTCGCGAGCGCGACCTAACTCGCTCACCCACTCGGCGTATTCGGGACCAAATTGTTTTTCCAGTTCAGTCCTGAGACGTTGCGCCAAAGCCGGACTGTTGCCGCCGGTAGAAATTGCAACCTGAAAATCGCCACGCCGTACCACGGCGGGATAGAAAAAGTCGCAATGCTCGGGATCATCCACCGAATTGCAGAGAATGCCGCGACGTTGGGCCTCGACGAATACAGTCTCGTTTACTGCTACTGAAGAAGTTGCTGCGATTACCAGAACCGCACCGTCCAAATCGCTGTGGTCGAATGCTCGGCGATGCCACGTAATGCCGCCCGTCCCAGCCCGGGCTTCCACCGTCGCAGTAGCCTGCGGCGCCACAACTATTACTTCCGCATGAGCTGCCAGAAGGCTTTCGATTTTTGGCTCGCCGACTTTGCCAGCGCCTACGACGAGGCAGCGGCGGCCATCGAGCTTCAGGAATATGGGAAACAAGCTCATGCGGTTACCCTTCAACTCCCTGTGGCACGCGTCCCAACGGTAAATCGCGCAAAACCACCGGCACCAGCTCGCCAGCCAGAATCTCCCGCAACTGGTCGTCGCTGTGCCGCGAGAAGTAGCCGCGCAAATTCTCTCCGGCCAAGCCTTCGTCGAGGTAATTGCGCAATAGCCTTTCAATTGCGTCCGGCACGTTGCTAGCCAGGCACCGATAGCCGATGGGCCGGGCGATAGATTGATGCAGTCCAACCGCGCCACCCACGCAAAAGTAATAGGCGTCTTGCATCTTGCCATCGACTTTGATCTTTTTGCCTTCGAGGCCAATGTCTGCGATCCAGTGTTGCCCGCAACTGTTGGGGCAGCCGGTGACGTGAAGTTTCAGGTGCTGCTCGAAGCCGGGCAGCCGTTCTTCTAATTCATCAACCAGCCATCGCGAAAAACCCTTGGTCTCAGTAATGGCCAGCTTGCAGAACTCAGTTCCGCTGCATGCGATCGCGCCCCGCCAGAATGTTGACGCGGCAACCGGGAATCCAATCGCACCCAATCCGCTCGCCAAGGCTAGGGTATTTTCATGCGGCACGTTTACGACGACCAGGTTCTGCATGTTGGTGGTCCGAAGATGACCATCAGCGTAGTGATCAGCCAGATCGGCTGCGGTTTTTAATTGCGCGGCATTGACTCTCCCGCGTAGGACGGCAGCCCCCACGTAGCTAAGCCCCGGCTGTTTCTGCTGATGAATGCCAACGTGGTCACGGTAAACGTCGTCGGGCGCCTTCTGCGGAACCGCAGGATCGAGCCCGAAGCCAATTCGCTCTTCCAGTTCGTCCTTAAAACTTTCCGCTGTCCATCCGTGCCGCAAGAAAAGAAATTTCAGACGGGCTCGTTCGCGATTCTCGCGCAAGTCGCTGCTGTCGCGGAAGATCTCCGCAATGCCTTTGAGTACCGGCATTACTTGTTCCCATCGGACAAACGCATTCAACGGGACGCCAAGATGGGGCTGAGCCGAAAGACCTCCGCCGACTCGCAATGCGAATCCATTTTCCGTAGCATTGCCAGTACCACGGCGCACGCCAGTCAACCCGATGTCATTGATTTCCGGATACTCACACCAGACCGGGCAGCCGCTGATACTGATCTTGAATTTGCGCGGCAGATTGTAGAACTCTTCATTGCCGGCGAAAAATTTGTTGGCTTCGAGTGCCAGAGGCGATGCGTCGCAGATTTCGTGAGCATCCACTCCGGCGAGCGGGCAACCTGTGATGTTGCGGGTAACATCGCCGCAGGCGCCGAGTGTGTTGAGGCCGCATGCCCACAATGCCTCAAGAACATCAGGCAACGACTCAATCGTCACCCAATGCAATTGAAAATTCTGTCGCACCGTGATGTCGGCGATTCCACGTGCATGGCGTTCGGTAACGTTCGCAATGGTTCGAAGCTGATCAGATGTAAGCAGGCCATTCGGAATGCGGACGCGGACCATGAAATATGGCAGCGCGTTTCCCGAGCCGCCTTTTCCGCCCAATACGCCCGCGCCATCGCCCTGTGTGTACACGCCCCACCAGCGGAAATAGGTTCCAATCCATTCCGGTGTGATCGAGCCAAAGCCCTCGCGAGCGAAGCGGCGGATTTCGTCGAGCCCGGTCCACGGATTCATCTCCCGCTTGAGCCGTTCCGCCTTCTGCGCCTTCGTTTCTGTGACTGTAGTTGCCATAAAAAGTAAAAACCCACCGCCAGTAATCAAACTGGCCGTGGGTTTCGATTTTGCCGATACTAGAAAATTCTTAGGTCAGCAGCCTCCCCGCGCCAGTGGACGCACACATACAACAACAGCAACAGCAACAACACTGGCAGCAGCAGCTATGGAGAGCCGACATCATGTTCCGATAGTAGAGAGGCCTGTTTGGCATGTCAATGGTACTCTCGGGTAGTAGCTATTCAAAGTTTAGATGCTGGTCATCACAAAATCGAACCAATCAGGGCGTTTGAGAGTCCAAAGCCAGATTCAATTCGAGCACGTTTGTGCGTGGTTCGCCCATAAAGCCTAGCTGCCTTCCAGACGTATGTTGTTGAATCAACTGCCTTACCTGGGCTTGCGAAAGATGGCGGACTAGGGCTATGCGGGGCACTTGGAAGTCCGCTGCAGCGGGCGAGATGTCGGGGTCTAGTCCTGACGCGGAAGTCGTCACCAAGTCAGCGGGGATGGGTGTCCCTGGGTTTTCTTTTTGCAGGTCCGCGACGCTAGCTGTTACCCGGTCCATTAATTTTTGGTTGGTAGGCCCATAATTTGAGCCGCCAGAGTTCGTGGCGTCGTATCCATTGCCGGCTGCCGACGGGCGGGAATGGAAGTACCCAGGCCCGACAAACGCTTGGCCTATGATCCGAGAGCCGACGATATCGCCGTTC
>DASYGR010000403.1:0-7731 GCA_035999525.1 Terriglobales bacterium | reverse complement strand
GTTATAGTCACGGAGATTCTGGACGCCGCGCGCCGTTCCGCGGCTGAGGGGAGAAGGATTCCGCTCGCGCCTGATTAAGACCAACTGTGGGTGCGCGAATCTCCTCCGCTTTTGAAAGCGGCATGCCTTCGGGCATGCCGTAAGCACAAAGTACTGCGGCGCGGTAAGCCGCGCCCCTTCAAAACAAATCCGACGGATGCGGAGCTGCGCTCCGCCGGACAGCCCTGGGCGGTGTCCCTACGCGATGTTGGCGCAAATCGCCTGACTCCGCTAAAATAGAAACTTAATCAAACTACCGGGGAGCAGTCATGGCACACGTTTGTGATGTTTGCGGCAAGGGACCGCAGTTTGGGAACACGATCAGTCACGCGCACAATATCAGCCGCCGACGTTGGAACGTCAATCTTCGTCCGGTTCACGCCAAAGTCAAAGGCGTCGGGAAGAGAATCCGCGTCTGCACGTCCTGCCTGCGCAGCGGCAAAGTAGTCAAAGCGTAAGCGATGTCAGATTGCAGATTTGAGATTGAAGATTGAAATTCTAAAAATCAAAAATCTGAAATCTGCATTCGGCCTTACCTGACTCCCAATAATTCCACGTCAAAGATTAGAGTCGCGTTCGGAGGGATCACGCCGCCTGCGCCGTGTGCCCCGTAACCAAGTTCAGGCGGAATCCGAAGCTGTCGCTTGCCGCCTACTTTCATTCCGGCGACGCCTTCGTCCCAACCCTTGATCACTTGGCCCTGGCCCAAGGTGAACGTGAAAGGCTCAGCGCGGTCCACGGAGCTATCAAATTTCTTGCCCGTGGTCAGCCAGCCCGTGTAGTGGACTTTCACCATTTGACCTTTAACCGCCTCAGCTCCTGTGCCGACTTTGATGTCCCAATATTGCAGGCCGCTAACGGTGGTTGTCCCCTTGCCCGTCACTTTGGTTGGCGCAGCCGTTTTGGCGTCAGCCTGGCCAAAAAGCATTGGAATGGCAAACGTCAGAATAGAGAATAAAATCGCAATTTTCATCGAGAGGTTCTCCAGAAATGTTTCTTCAGTAAGTGGTTTTACCACAGCAGCTAACGTTAAGCCAATGCGATCACATCAATTTCGACTTGAACATCTTTAGGCAGACGTGCCGCTTCGACCGTTGACCTCGCCGGCGGACTTGAATTGAAATATCGCGCATAGACTTCGTTCATTGCGGAAAAGTCTCCCATATTTTTGAGAAAGACTGTTGACCGGACAACTTTATCGAGACTGCTCCCGGCCGCGGTGAGGATGGCGGCCACATTTTTCAGCACCCGGTCAGTTTGTTCAGCGACGCCGACGCCAATCACTTGTTGAGTCGCGGGATCAATCGCAACCTGTCCTGAGACAAACACAAATCCGTTAGCGCGGATTGCCTGAGAATATGGTCCGATAGCCTGCGGAGCATCTTTCGTAGCAATCACGTCTCGCATCAGTTCTCCTGCTGAATTTACAACTATACCAATTTAGAGAGACCTAGATTTTCACACTCCCTAGAAATGACGGTGCCCCAGATCTGCCTGCCTTTGGCAGATGTGGGTCTTCACTCGAACGGTGTTATCGTCGTTTGCCGCACTGCAAGATGAGCGCCTGCGCGATCTATTTGTGGAGTGCCTAGAGAGAACTCGGCAAGACTTTCTCTTCCGCGTATACGGATACTTGGTAAATGCCTGAGCACGTGCACTTGCTGATATCCGAACCGGAAGTAGAAATGCTGGCTACGGCCACGGAGTGATTGAGATCAAGTCGCAATGGACCGGGGACCGACGGGACGGAAAGACTCCGAATGTGTTGCGGTTTCGCGAGTGAGCCGGAGTTAAAAAGACCCACATCTGCCAAAAGCAGGCAGATATTGGGCACCGTCGAGACGGAAAGAGATGTGTGCCATCCGCGGCCGCGAAAATGGGGCACCCTGCACCTGGCTAAGAATGAGCTGACAGCGAGTCAATGAACTTTGAAATGACTGCCGCCGCTTTCTGGGGCTCGCGCTGCAACACAAGATGAGGGGCTGAAATGGACGCCAAAACCGTGTCTGGACGCAGCCCCTGGATCTCCTGAAAACACTCCGCCTGCACTAAGCGATCATTTTCGCCTTGAATGTACATGATTGGAACTTTAATTCTTTTTAGGGCTTCTCTTGTATCGCATTCTAGGACGGCATGGATCCGCTGCGCCAGAACGTTTGGATGAACTAGGCTGAGGGCGCGTCGCACGGCGACTTTTAGCGCAGCGGGAGCGCGTCGTCCTACAATGAATTTCTCCATTACCATGTCGGGCAGTGGGATTCTGAGCAACAATGGATTTGCCAATACCCTGATCCCGAACGACCACTTTCGCAGAGGATTCGTGACAAAACCCGCGCAAATGATCAGGCCAACCAGATTAGTCGGATGACAGGCTGCAAACTTGACGGCCAATGGGCTGGAGAAGGACTCGCCAACTAAAATGAACGGGTCGCTAGGAATGATGTCGTTCACACAAGCAAGAAGTTCAGTGTAAGAAAGAAATCGATCTGCGGGATAGCGGGCGCTGTAAATGTTATATGTCCGCGAGAGGGCGGCGATGACCGGCTCAAAGAGAGCTCCAGTGCCGTCCAAGCCGGGAAGAAGCACAATGGTTCTTATACTCAAGCAGTGATTAACCTTCGCTTATTTCAGTCCTAATCTCGCGCTCGGTTCTTGATCCAAATCGGCGTCCCTACGAATCCGAAGGCCTTGCGGATTTGATTTTCCAGGAATCGTACGTAGGAAAAATGGAGTTGTACTTTTCGGTTGGTAAATAGCACGAAGGTTGGCGGAGCAACCGACGACTGCGTCATGTAATAGATTCTTACCTGCTGGCGTGCGGGGACGGCGGCGCGGTCAAAATCTACAGTCTTGACGAAACGATTCATCTCTCCCGTGCCGATGCGTTTGCGGCGTTCGGTCGCGACTTCTTCCAGGGTCGGGAAGATTTTGTCGGTGCCGGCTCCGGTCGAGGCCGACACAAATAATACCGGCGCGTAACTGAGGAATTTCAGCGAATCGCGAAGTTTGTATTCGTAGGCTTCGCGATCGGCGGGGCGCTTGCTATCCTGCATACGCGCAGCCTTGGACTGGCTCGCGCTTCGTTTCTGCCCGCTGGTAATTAGATCCCATTTGTTGACGATAATAATCACGGATCTTCCACTTTCGTGCGCATACCCCGCAATGGTCGCGTCGAGCGCGCTTACGCCCTCGGTCGCATCTATCACCAGAATTGCGACGTCGGCGGCTTCGAGATGTTTTCGTGCCATAACTACGGAAAGCTTCTCCGCCATCAAATGGGTTTTGCCTTTGCGGCGAATCCCGGCGGTATCAATGAATCGAAACTTCTGGCCGTCGCGTTCGACAATTTCATCCACGGCATCGCGAGTGGTGCCTGGAATCGGCGAGACGATAGCGCGGGACGTACCTGTGAGCCGGTTCAGAAGCGTGGACTTCCCAACATTCGGATGCCCGATGATGGCGACCTTGGTTTCTTTTGGGGTATCCGGTTCGGCGTTCTCTTCCGCCGTTACGTCTTCTAGTGAAATTCTTTCCGGTGTGCGCGATTCCGCTTTCGCGTCGGGGACAGCCGTCTCTAATTTCAACGCTTCAAAAACAGAATCCAGAAGATCATCCACACCGCGTCCGTGCTCAGCGGATATCGGGAACAGTCTTCTAATCCCGAGACCGTGAAATTCATCCGCTAGCCGCTCCTGCTTCGCGCTATCAATTTTATTCACCGCGAGAAACAGAGGCTTGCCGCCGCGAATCATCAGGCGCGCGAGCTCGAGATCGGGACCGGTAACCTCGGTTCGCCCGTCAATGACCATGATGACGGCGTCAGCTTCCGCCAGCGCAACTTTGGCTTGGCGGAAAATTTCGGAAGGAATGAAATCTTTATCTTCAGGAATAATTCCACCCGTATCCACAATTCGCAGGCGATGCCCGCGCCACTCTGCTTCACCATACAGACGATCGCGGGTGATGCCCGGCTCATCGCCGACAATGGCTCGCCGCGAGCCGACAATGCGGTTGAACAAGGTGGATTTGCCGACATTCGGCCGGCCCACAATGGCCAGTGTTGGCACACCGACCGCTGCGGGTTCGCTCATCGCACTGGATCGGATTCTTGTCATAGAAGCGGTCGTTGGGCCTTGGTCGTTGGTCGTTGGCTAAATCAAAAGCCGAAAGCTCATGGCCAACGGCCTCCGACGAACGACCAACGACGGGTTTCAAGCAATACTACGCCCTGCGCCGCGAGGACTACGGGAGCGGGTTGCGCGGAAGGCTTCGACGCGATTGCGTCCGGCGTGTTTGGCACGATAGAGGGCTTTGTCGGCAAGATGAATGACCTGCTCAACGTCGCGCGTTTTCGCAGTGGGTTCGGCGACGCCGATGCTCACGGTCACTGACAGTTCACTTCGCTCCGCGGGGCCGCCCGACTTCCCCGCCGCAGGTTTCCTGTTCGGGGATTTTTTGCGCGTATCATTCCGGCGATCCGGCCCACGTGCTTCGGCTCGTCGTTCTGGCGCCTCGCGCAATCGAAAACTGGAGACTTCAATCGTGGCGCGCAACATTTCCAGATGCTCCAAAACTTCCTTCATGGATTTTCCGGAGAACAGAATGGAAAATTCCTCGCCGCCAATGCGAAAAGCCTTGCCGCCGCCGCCAACAGACGCAAGCCTTCCGGCAACTAATCTCAAGACTTGATCTCCGGTCTCGTGGCCATATGTGTCGTTGAAATTCTTGAAGTGATCAATGTCCACAACCGCTATGGAGTAAGGGGCCGTCAGAGCCGGAAGCGCCTCATTGAAGGCTCGGCGTGACGGCAGACTCGTGAGTTCATCTTGATATGCGAGGGCATAAGTATTCTCGACAATCGAGCTGAGCAGGATCAGCGCGGCAGCCGCGAAATAGGCAGTCCCATCTTTGCTGATACCTCCGTTTTGTAGGCCCACGAATGCCGCTACCGTTGACCAAAGCAATCCACTCTCGAGCGGTTTGCGATGAAGAAAAAACTTCAGCAACAGCACTCCGAAGGCAATCACAAAGGTAAGGAGTCCAAGTTCCGGCAAAGGGGTCCAAGGAGTGCGGCTCAGCCCAACAATTGGATTGTGTATCAGAGCGGGTCCGGTTCGCTCTCCGGGCCGGCTGATTACCGCGACAAATACAGATTCAAAAAACAGCAATGCGATCCGCGACGCGATGGCTGGGATTGCGAATCCCCGCTCGCGAACGAACGAGACGAAAATGAAATTCAGAGGAATTAAAAAAGCAACCGCCTCAAACGCAATGCGGCCTGGACCAGAAAACGCCGGCCTGCCGGGAGAAAAGAAGTCAATCGCCCGGTAAGCCAGCAACAGCGTAATGAGCGCAAAGAGAATGCGGCTGGAATGAAATCGCCATGCCAGTAAAGCCCCGGCGAAGATAAGAGCGTAAAAATAGAATTGGAGCGCTCCGACAGAAATCCGCAAAACGCCAGTGGCGACGATTATGACCTCGCAGAGCAACAGTGCGCCGCCCGGCACGAAAAGCGATTTGAGTGTCCTCAAGGTCAAAGTATTGTGCAGGCCCGTCCTGTCTCTAAGCTTCTGAAATCGCCCATGTTCTCAAATTATCACCTGCTGATGGACTGCCGAGTGAGTGGCGGCACGGATTCCCATTTCTGCACGAATCCCCCGTAAGGAATTCGAGTCCTTCGTACGAGGCGGATTTTCGTGCCAGAACGCTAGTCCTGACTAACAATCAAACATGACCATTAGAACAACCTTATGCGAATCCTAATTGCGGAAGACGATCCAGCTTTGGCCAGCTTCGTGAAAAAAGGTTTGGAAGCGGAATACTACGCGGTGGATATTTCGCCGAATGGCGAGCATGCCCGCGCCATGGCTGCCGAATTCGATTACGACCTTCTAATCCTCGATCTAAGCCTGCCTCTGCTCGATGGAATTACCGTCCTGCGATCTCTGCGCGAGTACAGGCCACGCATGCCGATTCTGGTTTTGACGGCCCGCAATCGGGTCGAAGACCGGGTGGAATGCCTTGACCTGGGTGCGGATGATTATCTGAGCAAGCCGTTTTCTTTCGTGGAATTGGCCGCCCGCATCCGTGCTTTGCTTCGCCGCAGCAATCTGCCTTTAGCTTCGACTCTCACGGTGGCGGACCTGAAACTTGACCGGATCGAGCGCAGGGTGGAACGCGGCGGACGAAAAATTGATCTGACGTCCAAAGAATTCGCATTGCTGGAATACATGATGCGCAACGTAGGACGCCGGGTGACTCGCGCCATGATTATCGAACATGTTTGGAATCTCTCCTTCGACACCTCGACAAACATCGTGGATGTTTACGTTAACTACCTGCGCCGCAAAATGGATAAAGACTTTTCGAGCATCCTCATCCATACGGTTCGCGGCGTTGGATATGAGCTAAGCAACCATGCGCCAGCGCAATCGCCGCAATTCCATGTTTAGTCCCATTCGCGGACGAATTCCCATTCGGGGAATGATTTGCTGCTGTAAGACATTTCTAATCTGGCCCTAATCAGGTTCTAACCCTCGGGGAATTAAATCGCAGTTATACACAGCACCGTCGTTCGCCTGCCTTCCTTGCCTTTGAGTTCTCCCGCCAAAGCGGAAGCTTTGTACCCGGCTGCGGCGCGATCTGTCCGAATCGGACCTTGAATTGGGGGAGAAAAGAACATGCCGACGAAGGAAAATAAATCCGTAGGAAGCGCCTGGAACGATGACGAGAAGCGAGAGACTCTTCTCATGCAACAGCTTCCTCAAGTGCGCTACATTGCGCGCCGAATCCATGACCATCTCCCGCGGCACGTTCTTCTCGATGATCTTGTACACGCAGGGGTGCTTGGTTTGATTGACGCAATGCAGAAATTCGATTCTGAAAAGCATGTGCAGTTCGCCTCGTATGCCAAGTTCCGCATTCGCGGTGCGATCCTCGACAGCCTGCGAGAAATGGACTGGAGTCCCCGCGACCTGCGACGCAAGGGACGCCGTTTGGAGGAGGCGTACAACAAACTGCGCAGCGAATTGGGACACAATCCCAATGAGCCCGAGCTCGCAGCCGAGTTAGGCATGGGGTTGCGCGATCTTCAACTATTGCTTGGAGAAATTGACGGACTCGAAGTCGGCAGCCTGCGCGTGCTTTCGCCCCGCGACGGCAAAGAGGAAGATCTCTGCGAATACCTACCCAACGAGGCGGACGAAACTCCTCTCATTCTGTGCCTGCGGTCCGAGATGAAACAATTGCTAACCAATGCCATCGAAGAGCTTCCCAAGAAGGAACAGCAGGTGCTTGTGCTCTATTACTACAAGGAATTGACTATGAAAGAAGTCGGCGCCGTACTGGGGGTAGGAGAATCCAGAGTTTCTCAGATTCATTCCGTCGCGGTAGTGCGCCTGCGAGCCCGCATGGGACAGTTAACCGGCGAGACGAGCCAGCCGAATGACGAACAGGCGAATGCAGCCTGGGCATAGTAAGAATTGGGGAACTGCGTGCCGGATCTGAAAAAGCGTCGTCACCTGTGATCGCTTTGAAAGGGCGGGGCTTCAAGCCCCGCCGATGGTTAAGTCCTAGGATTTAAGGCGCGGCTGAAAGCCGCGCCCTTTCAAAGCTGCGCAGTCTGACGAGTTGTCTTACAATTTCGCCTCAGCCTGCTACTTGCCGCCGGCAATCTGATCCACCGACAGCAAC
>DASYGR010000401.1:0-30809 GCA_035999525.1 Terriglobales bacterium | reverse complement strand
ACTGTGACCTATTTCCTCAGAGGCGCGTTGTTATGGGTTGCCGCATTCTTTCTGATATATGTCACGCTTTCCATCGGCGTGGCCAGCGCTTGGCAGTTCTTAAACAGAAGGGCCACAGCATGGAACGCGTCGTTCTTGTACGGATTGCGAGCGCTTCCTTTTGCGGCCGCAGTTGCTGTTGTCGTTTTTTTGGTCCTACCCTCATTTCTTTTCCTGGAACCCTATCAGACCGGGGAAAGAATTGGCGTTTTAGGTCTCGGGCTGGCCTGCGGTGGAATCGTGGTCCTCGGTTTCGGAGCTGTTTCTGCTATCTGGGCCTTGCGGAAAACGGATCGATTTCTCGCGTCATACCCGGAAAAGCGTTCGAGGCAGTTGGACAAATCACAGGTGGTTGAGATTGCTACTGCGACGCCCATGCTGTTAGTTGCGGGCATTTGTCGGCCCAAGCTGCTCATTTCGGAGCAGGCGGTTCGACTCTTGGATGAAGGCGAAACCCAAGTGGCAATCCGGCATGAACTGGCTCACGTCAGTTTTCACGACAACTTCAAAAAGCTGACGCTTCGAGCCGCGAAATTCCCCTTTCTGTCAGGATTGGAACAGAGCTGGATGCACGCAGCGGAAGTTGCCGCCGATGATGCCGCCGTGACCGATGAGTCCAGCGCTCTCGATCTCGCGTCGGCCTTGCTCAAGATAGCGGCTCAAACTTCCGTCGGACAAATGCCGGACCTTGCGACGAGCCTCGTTCCGGACAGAGGCAGAGACGAGGCTCTGCGGGCGCGTATCGAACGCCTGATGGCATGGCAGTCCCGCCCGGCGTCCTCGCGCCGCAGGCAACCATCGGCGCTATTCATCTCGAGCGGATTGGTTCTGCTGGCGGTCTGCTACGGCCCGTTGTTACGCCACGTCCACGAACTAAGTGAACTGTTCATCCGGTAGACATTGACGTCCGCTACCTCGGCGTCCAAACCGAGGGGTTCGACGATTCCGCATGAAATACGAGGTAATGGAGTATGAGGAAAGTGTGGGACCCGCCAGCGACTCGCTCTCAAAACGCTATAAAGCGGAGAACGGAATTGCTGCGATTCAACGGCACTGTCGAGCGGGATCCTGCCATTGATGCGTGGATGCAAGAGCATGCAGGTGAATTGGGAGCAATCGCGCATGAGTGGTTCGAGATGATGCGAAAATGCGGGGACGAAGTCCGGGAGCTCTTGCATGACGGCTGTCCGGTCGCATGTTTGGGAGATGTGCCCTTCGGCTACGTCAATGTATTCACTTCGCACGTAAACGTCGGATTCTTTCACGGCGCAGCGCTCCCGGACCAGGCTCGCTTGTTGCAAGGTACCGGCAAATTCATGCGCCACGTGAAGTTGAAACCGGGAACGGCCACAAACGCCGCAGCACTAAGAAGGCTCATCCACGCGGCCTACGCCGATATAAAGGCGCGTGTCGAAAACGGCTAGTTCAGAGAAACCCTCTGGGAGTTCGCCGCGGATGTCAATAGCCAGATTAAAGATGTGTAACCATAAATCGTCACCCTAAGCATTAATCGTGCCGTCATTGCTCCCCGCATTCCCCTATAATGCTGCGAAATGCCTATTTCCGCGGGTCAGAAGATTGGACCGTACCAAGTCATCTCGCAGTTGGGCGCAGGTGGTATGGGAGAAGTTTATCGCGCCCGAGATTCGCGTTTAGCACGCGACGTCGCCATCAAAGTCTTGCCTGCATCGTTCTCCAGCGACCCTGATCGCCTGCAACGCTTCGCTCAGGAAGCTCGCGCCGCTGCCGCACTCAGCCATCCCAACATCATGGCTATTTTCGACATTGGCGACAATCAGGGCTCGCCATACGTCGTTTCCGAACTGCTTGAGGGCGACACTCTCCGCGGCAGGTTGCGCACGGGCCCTTTATCCATACGCAAAACGATCGACTACGCTCTGCAAATTGCAAGAGGATTGGCGGCCGCACATGAAAAGGGCATCGTTCATCGCGATCTCAAGCCAGAAAACCTTTTCGTAACGGAAGACGGACGCGTAAAAATCCTCGACTTCGGACTCGCGAAACTTACGCTGCCTGGAGAAACCCGCGCTTCCAGCGACGCCCCCACCATCCAGGTGGCTACCAATGCGGGCCTGGTCATGGGCACCGCAGGTTATATGTCTCCCGAGCAGGTGCGTGGGCAAGCGGCGGATACCCGGTCAGATCTTTTTGCGTTTGGCGCAATCCTCTACGAGATGCTTACCGGCAAGCGGGCTTTCCATGGCGACACTCCGGCCGATACTATGAGCGCCATTCTGAAAGAAGAGCCGCCGGAACTTTCGGAGACCGTTCGCAATGTCCCGCCAGCCCTCGAGCGGATTGTTCATCATTGTCTGGAGAAAAATCCTGCCGCCAGGTTCCAGTCTGCCAGCGACGTGGCATTCAATCTCGGCGCTCTGACCGACACGTCTTCCGCTTCAACAAGTAGGAGCGGGGCACAAACAGTTGCTGCTCCCGCTAAACGCACTTGGCTGCTTCCCGTACTCGCCGGTCTACTCGTCGCAGCCTCGTACGTTGCCGTTTATTTTGCGGCAAGGCATTCTTCTTCTGCGCCGCTCAACTTTCATCGCCTGACTTATCGACGGGGAACTATTCAGAACGCCCGCTTTTCTCCTGACGGGCAGAACATTGTCTATGGTGGAGCACTCGAAGGAAAGCCAACAGAACTCTTCACCACCCGCTTCGATAGCACCGATTCGCGTGCTCTAGGTCTCCAGAAAACCGATGTGCTGGCGATATCTACCAACGGAGAACTGGCTGTCCTCTTGAATGCACACGCGAGGTCTCTCGCCGAAACCGGCACGCTGGCCAGGCTTCCTCTCGCGGGGGGCGCGCCACGAGAGGTTATGGACAACGTCGGAAGTGTCGACTGGACGCCTGATGGCTCCGATCTTGCTGTCGCGCACGGAGATAATGCCGCTCTGGAATTTCCCGTGGGCAGAGTGATCTATCAGCCCCAAGGCTGGATAAGCCATGTCCGTTTCTCTCCTCATGGCGATCTGCTGGCATTCGCGGACCACGTCATATCCGGAGATGACGGCCGCGTCGTTGTAACCGATCGCGACGGGAAACGCAAGACCGCATCGAGTTTTTACACAACGGTGGAAGGTCTCGCATGGTCCAAGGACGGAAAGGAAGTGTGGTTCACAGCTTCGCCGGGTGGCTCGGCGCGCGCGATTTACGCTTTGAGTTTGTCAGGGAAAGAGCGCCTCATATTGCGTGTCCCTGCAGCACTCACTCTGCAAGATGTTGCCCGGAACGGCCGCGTACTTCTCACGGAAGACAACATGCAAATGGGTTTGATGGACCTAGCGCCCGGAGGAACAGCAGAAAAGGACCTTTCATGGTTCGACTGGTCGCTCGTGAGCGACCTTTCTCCGGACGGCAAGGCCCTAGTCTTTTCGGAGACCGGAGAAGCAGTAGGCACTGACTATGGTATCTATCTTCGAAAAACGGACGGATCGCCCGCGATCCGGTTGGGAAGTGGAGGCGGCGCTGCATTGTCACCCGACGGAAATTGGGTGGTGGTTTTGGATCACTCGTCGCCAACACAGCTCGTGCTCCTTCCAACCGGCGCTGGCCAGCCACGCCGGTTGACGAACGACCAGTTCGAACATTTCGGGGTTCGCTGGATACCGGACGGTTCCGGGCTGGTATTCCTTGCGTCTGGATCAAACCAGTCAGGACGAACTTACTGGATGGACTTGAATGGAAAGAGCCGCCCCATTACTCCCCAGGGCACGATTGGACAAGCGGTGACCGCCGACAGCAAATATCTGTTCGCCTCAGACCGCGAGCATAAGCATTGGTTGTATCCCCTGACGGGCGGAGATCCAAGACCATTTCCAACGGTTCTCCATGAGGAAGACCGTGTTATGCGATTTGATCCTGACGGCAAGAGTGTACTTGTTAGCCAGCGGGGAATTCCTACTACAATCTCGCGGGTTTTTCTCGATGATGGACGCCGTGAGCAGATTCGGCAGATTGCCCCCGTCGACTTGGCTGGCGTGGAAGACATTTATCATCCAGTCCTCAGCGCTGACACGAAATCCTATGCATACTCCTATTATCGAGTTCTCTCGGAACTTTGGGTCGTCGAAGGCCTCAAATAAAAGCTGCATCTCGGGCAGCGCCGTCTCGAGCAATCACCTCTCTAACGCCTCATGACCATTTCTACCCAGCATCGCGACAATAACAAACTAGTCAATGTGAACGTCAGTGGAAAACCTTGTCATGTTTAGTGACACGACTCCACGGAGCCCAACAAAATGATCTAAATTCCCGCAAGAAGGCGATCCACGCACAAACATTAAAATTTTTCAATACTCCCGCAGTGCCATTGGCGTCTGTGCTACTTTACCCCCGCCTCCACACCCGCTAGGATTCGTTCCGCATTCATTTCTTGAAATAACTTCTAATTCCACGGCGCATTCGGGAGCAATTGAAACATTCATGAAACCCAAGAAAACAATACTTTGTGCTGACGCCAATGAACAGTCGCTGTCCATACGAAAAGTTATGCTGGAAACCCGGGGTTACCGCGTGCTGACCTACTCAAGCAGCGACAAAGCTCTGCAACGCTTCAAGGAAGGAGGCATTGATCTAGTACTTGCTGATTTGATTATGCCGGGTTTTGACGGCACCCGGTTAGTCGAGCAGATCAAGAGCCTTTCTCCGGAAACGCCTGCGATTCTGCTGTCTTCCAAAGTGAGAAGTTATGATCGCGAGAGTCGCGCCGATGTTTTTCTATCCAAAGGCATGTACGGCCCGGCCGAATTGCTTGATCGAATTCGCCTGCTGTTGGTGCGCAAGCGCGGCCCCAAACGCTCCCAGCCCGTACCCGTGCCGGGGAATACTTCCACGGCCGCTTGAAAATCGTTCGCAACCGAGTTGGTTTCATTGCGGCCCTCGCCAAATTGTTCGTGTAATATTGATTTTCGGTCGGCTGCCTCCACGCGGTCGGCTTTCTTCCATGCCCGCATTTATCGAAGCAACAGACCTCCGCAAGACTTACCACGTTGGCAAGATCGAAGTCCCCGCATTACGCGGCGTTTCGTTTACTGTGCAGAAGGGAGAATTTGTGAGCGTGGTGGGCCCGTCGGGCAGCGGAAAATCTACGCTTTTTTACCTTCTAGGCGGGTTGACCCGCGCCGACTCCGGACATGTAATTGTTGACGGCGCCGATTTTGCGAAGCTTTCCGATGCGGAAAGAACCCGCATGAGGAAGCGAAAAATAGGGTTTGTTTTCCAGAAATTTAATCTTCTGCCGACCCTTGATGCCTCCACCAATATCGAAATGGCGCGCGAGATTGCCGGCAAAAACGGCGATAAGGACAACGCCTATCTGAATAAGATTATCGGCCTGCTAGGGCTGGAGAAGCGTCTGCCTCATCGGCCATCGGAACTCTCTGGCGGGGAACAGCAGCGAGTCGCGTTAGCCAGAGCATTGGTAAACAAGCCAGCAATTGTGCTTGCGGATGAGCCTACCGGGAACCTGGACACGAAGAATTCGGATATTGTCCTGAATATGCTTCGCCATTCCAATCGCGAGCTAGGACAGACTGTGCTGATGATCACGCACAATCCCGAGGCCGCGGCCTACGGAGATCGAATCATCCATATGCGGGATGGTCAAATCGCAGCGTAGCATTTAAGAATTCCAGACTTTCAGATTTCAGATTTTGGATTTTTGATCGAAATGCGGCGCTCGCGACTCTGCAATCTAACCTCTAAAATCTGCACTCTGAAATTGAGGTAGCGCTCCCTCAATCTTTGGTGCCATTGCCTGCCCTTGGCGTGCTGTTTATAATCTGTCCTACCGAGCGGGAGTAGCTCAGTGGTAGAGCGCGACCTTGCCAAGGTCGATGTCGCGGGTTCGACCCCCGTCTCCCGCTCCAATTTCTTGCGTAAATGACAGCAGGTTATGCATTTGCGCGAATCAGTTCGGTTGTGATCGGCGGAATGGTAAGGCGCGGTACCCAAGTGGTAAGGGAGAGGTCTGCAAAACCTTTATGCGTGAGTTCGATTCTCACCCGCGCCTCCAACAATCGTTCCTGGCTAGGCCCACGGGAGACATGAATGCCCGCTACGCTCCAGCATATTGGGGAGAAAATTCATCAGCAGGGGATTTTCACCGGCGGTCCTGTTGAATTCTTCGACCAAGCTGGCAGGCTGCAACTGTACACGCTGGTTCGCGAAGGTCTCTCGCCGTATTCAAAAATCTTAGATGTGGGCTGTGGCTGCCTCCGAAGCGGCTATTGGCTCGTTCGCCTGCTTGATCCGGGATGTTATTTCGGCATCGAACCCAACCAGCCGATGCTGCAAGCCGGGATTGAACATTGTTTGACGCCAGAGCTGTTAGCGCTGAAACGTCCCCGATTCGATTCCAATGACCGCTTCGACTTCTCCGTATTTGAGACGACATTCGATGTCGTTGTCGCCCGCTCGATCTGGAGCCACACCTCCAAGGAACAGATTCAAGTCATGCTCGATCATTTTGTCGAACGCACGAATCCGGACGCTTTTTTCCTCGCGTCCTACCTGCCTTCTGCGTGGTATAGCCGCCGTAGGAGAGATTACCGGGGCAAGAAATGGATCGGGAAAAGCCACCAGTGCGAGGCGCCGGGACTTGTACATCACAGTAAGAGTTGGATCGCGCATCAATGTAGTGTCCGCAAATTGCATTTGAGGGAACTGAGCGATGCGCCATTCAACGGACAGCGGTGGCTGAAAATTACAAAGAACTCGTAATAGCGAGCGCTATACGCCCCACAGCGTCGCTAATGAGGTCGCTGCAACCGCCAAAGCCCGTGTTCTGGGGTCGGCTCGGTTCGTCCCGAAGCTTCGTTGGACAATTGGCATGTGGCGTGTAACAGCTTTGGGATCGTCATCGTGTAACTCTTCTAGCACAGCTTCGAAATTGTGCTTCAGCTCTCCTTGCAGCTTGGGGGCTGGCACCATCGTCGGTCTATTCATCATTGGTCCTCGTGAACTTCATGATTACAAGCCACGACACAAATTTAGACAATACGAATGACTTTCGATTATTCGGCTTAGTCCGCCTTACTGTCTGTTCGTTTTTCTTCCAAAGGTAGGATTTCATACAGTGAGCGCCCTATCGAAATAGCCTCGGCGGCTTCGCCAATGCCCGCGTACCTCCACGAGGTGGAACCATCCCCCTGCTAAAATACGTTTAACCATGTTTGAGAATCTTTCAGAAAAACTACAGCGTGCGTTCAAGACCCTGCGTGGGCAGGCCGTCCTCAATGAAGAAAATATTCAAGAGGCGCTTCGTGAGATTCGACTGGCCCTGCTCGAAGCGGATGTCAACTTCAAAGTCGTAAAGCAGCTTATTGACCGCATACAGGAGAAGGCTGTCGGCCAACAGGTGGCGACATCTCTCTCGCCGGGCGAGCAGGTCATCAAGATTGTGCGGGATGAGTTGATTGAAACCCTGGGCCGTGACACGGCTCGAATCAAGTTCGCTTCTCAACCTCCTACTGTCGTTCTAATGGCTGGTTTGCAGGGTTCAGGTAAGACCACAACATCGGGCAAGCTGGCAAACTGGTTTAAGAATGGTGGGCACCGGCCTCTTCTGGTATCAGTTGACGTGTATCGTCCCGCAGCACGCGAGCAGCTCAAAGTTGTGGCGCAGGCCATCAAAGCCAACATCTACGAAGGCGAAGTCGGAGAAGCCAATACGGCAACCGTCGAACGTCTGGCCAAGGAAGCGCGAAAAGAAGCCATCAACACTGGCTCGGATGTGCTGATCGTGGACACCGCCGGCCGGCTCCACATAGACGACCAACTCATGGATGAAATGCAATCGCTGAAGCGACTACTCAATCCCCAAGAAATCCTGTTCGTCGCCGACGCCATGACCGGCCAGGATGCGGTTCGGTCCGCCGAAGAATTTCATAAGAAGCTTTCGCTTACTGGTGTGGTGCTCACAAAAATGGACGGCGACGCCCGCGGCGGCGCCGCTCTTTCCATCCGTCAGGTGACGGGTCAGCCCATTAAGTTCATCGGCGTCGGCGAAAAATACGACGCGCTGGAACCATTCCATCCCGACCGCATCGTGTCGCGCATTCTTGGGATGGGCGACATTCTGTCATTGATCGAAAAGGCTGAACAGCATGTTGACAAGAAAAAGGCTCAGGACATGGCCAGCCGGGCTCTGGCAGGGGATGGGTTTTCGCTCGAGGATTTTCGCGATCAATTGCTGCAAGTCAAGAAGATGGGATCCATCCAGAGTTTGATGGGAATGTTGCCCAGGATCGGACCCTTCGCCGGCTTACAAAAAGCTGCCGACAAAGTGGATGAAAAACAGATCAGCCGCGTTGAGGCCATTATCAACTCAATGACAGCCCACGAACGCCTTCACCATGAGGTGATGAACGGAAGCCGCCGTAAGCGCATTGCCAGAGGCTCGGGCACCAGCGTTCAGGAAGTCAATAATCTGCTGCGCCAGTATGCGCAGATGCGAAAAATGTTCAAGCAGATGGGGAAGGGCAATTTCGCGCGCAGGTTTGCCGGCATGAAGTTTCCCGGGACATAAGTTATGGAGGATTTTTCGCTCGCCGTACGTTCTCCCCTCTACAATGGCTCTACAAAGAGTTCAGCGGGGTATTGACATGCCTTCGCAATCCAGGAAAAAGAAATTAGTCAAAATCCTTTCGCCGAAAGACCCGTTAGCGAGGGATGAGGGTCCGCGACTCATCCCCCTGGATGATCGCCTGACCCAAGGCACCGCTTCCTCGCGCACGGATTATTATTTGTCTCTCGCCGACAAAATGCTTGGGATAAAAGAGGAGCCATGAAACAGGCGGGTGAATGTTCGATTTGAATATGGAATTCGCTCGGCTTGCCTAACTAGACTTTTCCGAAAGCATTCGAGAACGAGATAGCCGCCCAGTGCGGAAATTACTGCAATGAGAAAATTGGCAATCGTAAAAATATCTCGAACGGCAGAGCCAGGCTCTTTGCGTGCCCATTCGCACGGGTAAATTTTCCGATCAAAGATGGCAATAAAACAGGAAATTATGAAACTTATTTCGGTGACTGCTCTCCAAACGGGAGCCAGCTTTCGGGTTGTGTCTTAATTCTCAAAGGACGATGGCCCCCACTTCGACTGCGCCTAGTGCAAGCCATAAAAGTGCTCTTTTATGTTCTCCCGCTAGCCAGAAGCCGCTAGCTGCACTGAAACATAGAATTGCGCTTGTCCACCCACTCACCCAGGCGCCCGGTTTACTCAGCATTTTCAGAACTTTCATTGGCTCATCCTATTGAATGCTGGCATAAATCGTGTCCGTGGCCTTGCTGAGGCTTGCCGCCGACGCGATTTAAGATACTACCAGCTTTCGAGGAGATTTCCGATTGTCTATTGCTTACCCATAAACTCCTAACTAATAGCAAGCCGATTCGGCGTTCAACGAGAGCCGTTTTGCTATGATCCGTGTCCAGCTATAATCGTGTGCCATCTTCCACGCAAGGAGAACGTATGAACCTCTCGGGCCGGGTCGCGCTTGTCACCGGAGCCTCTCAGGGTATCGGTCGAGCGTGCGCATTGAGGCTGGCCGGGGCCGGCGCCACAGTCGCGGTGGCGGCGCGTAACCAAGAAAAATTAAAAGAATTGGTGAATGAGATCACCGCAGCTGGCGGGAAGTCCTCGGCCTTCGTGATGGATGTTGAAGACGAAACCCAAGTCAAGAACGCCATCAAACAGGCGCTGACCGATCTTGGAAAAATAGATATTCTCGTAAATAACGCAGGCATTACGCGAGATCAGCTCGTCATGCGAATGAAGCGCGCCGATTGGGATTCTGTTATCAACACGAATTTAACGTCGGCTTACCTTTGCACTCAGCAAGTCATCGGCTCCATGCTCAAGCAGCGTTGGGGACGCATCATCAACATCACCTCCATCTTTGGACAGACGGGGCAGGCTGGCCAGGCGAACTACGCGGCGTCGAAAGCGGGATTGATCGGCCTGACCATGGCAATCGCCCGCGAAGTCGGATCTCGAAATATCACTTGCAATGCGATCGCTCCCGGATTTATCGAAACTGCGATGACCGCCGGACTTGCCGACGACCTCAAAAAGGAAGCGCTAAAGATGATTCCGCTTGGCCGCATCGGCACTCCGGAAGACGTGGCATCAGCGGTCGCATTTCTAGCTTCTGACGATTCGTCATACATAACCGGGCATGTTCTGAGCGTGAACGGCGGAATGTTGATGGGGTGAGAGCAGCTGTTGGCCACCCCAATTCATTGGCGTTCTTACGGTAGGCGACGTGGTCCGGCGTCCACAACTTCCAACAGTTCGATTGAGATCGGTTGAATTCACGTTGCCGCGACAATGTTTCCATTGCGATGAAAGCTCGACCTTCGATTCAGAGACAAAAATCTTCCACTCCGGTGGCAGCGGCGCAGAAGGATTTGCGTTCTCCCCTGGCCGCCTTCATTATTGCGATCATTTTGGCGGCAGCTGTATTCGCAATTTATAGTCCTGCTCTTAATTTTCAATTTATTCTCGACGACCATCATTTCCTGAATGATCCGCGCTTGCAGTCGTCGGGGCATGTGTCGGAGTACTTTACAAAATATGTGTGGGCGCAAAACGCCGGCGGCCCGGCGAGTTTTTATCGGCCTTTTTTTGTGCTTTGGCTGAGGCTCAGCTTCATTCTAAGCGACCTGTCTTCCCGGGGATGGCACCTGCTGAGCGTGACGAAACACGTCCTCGTCGCATTCTTGCTCGGTCTGCTGGTATGGAAGTTGCTGCGCGATCGAGTCGCAGCATTGATTGCCGGAACATTGTTTGCCCTGCATCCGGCACAGACCGAGTCGGTAGCTTGGGTTACGGTACCCGACCCGGTAATGTCGGCCGCAGTGCTGGGTACGCTGCTTCTGTATCTCAACTATGCGGAGCACTCGCCAGATACGGCACGCGATTCGCCAAAATTCCGGAAGCGAAATGTGGTCAACTCCAGGGCCAGCACTTCAAATTGGTGGCTCATGCTTTCCGCAATAACGTGCCTGGCCGCATTAATGGCGAAGGAGACCGCCATCGTATTGCCGGCGATCATTTTCGTGATGGTCCTTTTTGTCCCCTTAAATAAGTCGGAGGCTGCAAATGCGCGCAACTATAGAAATTCTGAGCTTAAAGATCGAGTCCTGTCGGCATTGAGCGAAACGATGCCATTCCTCATCGCAACCGCAATTTACTTGATCTGCCGGTGGCGCGCCTTAAATGGGACGATCACCGCGTCTACGCAGCACTTGTACTGGCACACGGTCATGCTATCGTGGCCGGCAACATTGTGGTTCTACGGGAAGGTGATGCTGTGGCCAGTGAGGTCGCGAGCATTTGCAGATTCGAATCTGGCGGACCACTTCTCCGGAAATGTTTTCTTCACGGGCTTGGGGGTTTTTGTCGCTTTTGTCATCCTCGTATGGGCCTGCGTCTGGGCTTGGAGAAAAGCACAACGCGATCTTTCACCCCGCGAAGCGAACGGTGTGAAACGGGCGCTGGTGCTGGGCGTCAGCATTCTTGTGCTTCCAATTTTGCCCGCATTGAATCTCAATGCGCTAAATTCGGGTGACTTTCTGCATGGTCGCTACACTTATCTGCCTTTGGCCGGACTCATGATTCTCCTCGCCATCGCATGGCACCTTGTGCGGAAAAATCGAACGCTTCTGCTTGCGTCGCTCGGATTGATCGCGGTCGCGTTTAGCGTGCTAACGATAAAACAAGAAGGAGAATGGAAAGATGACTTAACAGTTTTTACCGTTGCTCACCAAAACGCTCCCCACAATGGCCCCGTAGCTCAGAGTCTGTCGAGGGCTCATGTCCAGGTCGCACTTGGTCTGGATGAAACGGGTCAATGCGGTGAAGCGGTGCCGATATTCCAGCAGGCGATTCAGCAATATCCGCACGACTGGTTTGCCTGGGCGGGTTTAGGAGAGTGTTATTTCAAGCTCAACGATCTGGCGAAGGGCGAGCAAGCAATGCATCGAGCAGCCGAGCTTTCTGGCGAACCCAGGGTGAAAGAAGAATGGCAGGAAATGAGAGAAAAAATGGGACTTTCCCCCGCACCTTGAATTCTTCTTGAAAAATTTGACAAATAGCACTCCCAGCCATAAGCTCCTCCATCGCTAGGATTTCACAAACCCCAAAATGGAGGACTTCATGATGCATCACAGGCGGTCGCTGTTCGCAGCACTATTTTTGATCACGGCATTACTCACTTCGGCGTGGGCGGCAGATGTGCAGGAACAACTGAAGAAATTGGAGATGGATCGCGCCGAGGCGAATGTTAAGAGCGATGTCTCAATGCTCGACAAACAAACATCCGATGACTACGTCCTGATCAACCTGAACGGAGGGACCGCTGGCAAGGCCGAAATGCTCGAGGGCTTCAAATCTGGCCGCACGAAAATCACTACCGACGACTTGTCCGACCTGAAGGTTCGCGTGTATGGCAACACTGCCATCATCACCGGCAAAGCTGACGTCAAAGGCACTCTGGGAGGAGCCGATGCTAACGGACAAATTCTGTTCACTCGCGTCTACGTGAAGAAAGATGGACGTTGGCAGTGCGTATCGCTACAGCAAACCCGCGTGGCCACCCCGTAATGGTTGGCCGAGCCGCACCGTTCAGCTCTTGATCTCGCCAGCATCGCCCAACTGCGGGTGCCCCATCCTTCCGCTTTGCGAAGGATGGGAGGCATCCCGAACAGCTACCTATACACCCACGGTCTGCGCGCTGGGTTTCGACGCGAGCAGTTGCCTCAGAACGTACTGCAGAATACCGCCGTTTGCGTAGTATTGCGCTTCCTGCGGAGTGTCTATGCGGACGAGCGCATTGAATTCCTTGGTCTGACCGCCGGACACTGCTCGCACTCTCACCCGGCGTCCAGGTGCAAAATTCGAAGTCAACTCACGGATTCCTGAAATTTCAAATACTTCGTCACCCGTTAGTCCCAGCGATTGCGCATTTTCGCCAGAGCCAAATTGCAGCGGAATAATTCCCATGCCGACTAAGTTCGAGCGATGAATGCGTTCATAACTCTCCGCAATCACAGCGCGAACGCCCAAGAGTAGCGGGCCCTTAGCGGCCCAATCGCGGGATGAACCTGATCCATATTCTTTTCCCGCAATAATGATCAGAGGAACGCCGTCGCCAATGTACTTTTCCGATGCTTCGAAAATGGACATCTCCGCGCCATCCGGAAGATGACGCGTGAATCCTCCTTCAAGTTTGGGCACCATTTTGTTTCTGAGACGGACATTTGCGAACGTGCCACGAACCATGACTTCATGATTCCCACGTCGCGATCCGTAGGAATTGAAATCGCCGGGCTTTACACCGTGTTCAATTAAATATTTTCCCGCAGGACTGTCTTTCTTGATCGAACCCGCAGGCGAAATATGATCGGTAGTGACGCTGTCGCCAAGAACGGCCAGCACTCGCGCATCCTTTATTTCCTCGACCTGACCGGGCCGCAAGGTCATATCGTCGAAATAAGGTGCGCGCCGAATATAGGTTGATTCCTCATCCCAGGCGTAAGTTTCGCCGTCCGGAACCGGCAGCGAACGCCAGCGATCGTCGCCATCGTAAATTTCGCCGTAGCTTTTGCGAAACATGCTCGAAGAAATGGACTGCTGAATCGTTTCCTCCACTTCCCGTTGCGAAGGCCATAGATCGGCGAGGTAAACGGACTTTCCCTGTTTATCTTTTCCAATGGGATCTTTGCGGAGATCAACATCAATCCGTCCCGCCAATGCAAAAGCGACGACCAGCGGAGGAGACATTAAATAGTTTGCGCGAACTTCAGAATTGATGCGGCCTTCAAAATTCCGATTGCCGGAAAGCACCGAGGCTACAACCAGATCTTGTTCATCAATCACGCGCGAAATCTCTTCTGGCAAAGGGCCGGAGTTTCCAATGCAAGTGGTGCAGCCGTATCCAACAATGTGAAATTTCAGCTTCTCGAGATATCCCGTGAGTCCAGCGCGGTCGAGATAGTCGCGCACGACTTTCGATCCCGGGGCGAGCGACGTCTTCACCCATGCTGGAACTTGCAGCCCGCGCTCCACAGCTTTTTTGGCAAGCAATCCCGCGGCAACCATCACTGACGGATTCGATGTATTGGTGCAACTGGTAATGGCGGCAATTACCACGCTGCCATGATGAAGATGTCCGTTACCTGACGAGGGAGCAGGTTGAGAATGTTGTCCAGGTTTCAACAGCGTGGGAAGTGCAAGCTCAAAGGATTCCTTTGCTTTAGAGAGCGCAACGCGATCCTGCGGGCGCTTCGGCCCGGCAATGCTCGGCTCGACTGAGTCCAAATCGAGTGCCAGCAATTCCGAATATTCCGCTTCCGGAGTTTTTGCATCGTGGAATAATCCCTGCTCACGGCAATAAGCCTCCACCAGGGCGATCTGGTCGTCGGAACGTCCAGTCAAGCGCAGGTAGTTCAGAGTCTCTTTATCTACCGGGAATATTCCGCAGGTCGCGCCATACTCCGGCGACATGTTGCTGATGGTGGCGCGATCGGCCAGTGCCAACTCTGCCAGCCCCGGTCCAAAGAACTCTACAAACTTTCCTACGACTCCAAACTTGCGAAGCATCTCGGTGATGGTCAGCACCAGATCGGTAGCCGTCGCTCCCTCGCGCAACCGGCCCGTCAGTTTCACACCAACCACCTGCGGGATGAGCATGGATACCGGTTGCCCCAACATCGCAGCCTCGGCTTCGATCCCGCCGACCCCCCATCCCAAAACCCCCAACCCATTAATCATGGTCGTGTGACTGTCGGTGCCCACCAGGGTGTCCGGATACGCTGAGCGTTTTCCGTTTGCTTCCTGAACGAATACTACGTGGGCTAAATATTCTAGATTGACCTGATGCACGATTCCGGTGTCGGGAGGAACGATTGCAAGATTGCGGAAGGCAGTTTGTCCCCAGCGCAGGAAAGCGTAGCGCTCTTTGTTGCGAATAAATTCCATTTCGGCGTTGAGGCCGAATGATTGCGAACTTCCGAACGAATCCACTTGAACCGAATGATCAATCACCAATTGCGCGGGCTGCAAGGGATTGATCAGCGCTGGATCGCCCGAGAATTTACTCATCGCGTCGCGCATGGCGGCGAGGTCAACGATGGCAGGGACGCCGGTAAAATCCTGCAAAAGCACGCGGCTGGGGGTAAAAGCAATTTCGGAGTCGTTTGCGGTCTTGCCGGTCCATCCGGCGAGCGCTTCAATATCCTGTTTTCTGACATTGCGGCCATCTTCGGTGCGCAAGAGGTTTTCCAGCAGAACTCGCAGTGAATATGGGAGATGTTTGGTCGAAATGCCTTGCTTATCGAGCGAATCAAGACGATAAATCTTGTAGTCGAACTTGCCCACACGAAGGGTTGAGCGGCTATTAAAGCTGTTCATGATGTATGGCCTTCCTACAGATAGTTTAGCCGTTCCGCGCGGGATTGCGTAGTGTGGGAACCATATCCTCTCGAAGGTGCCCAGGAACAGTTTTTTTATGCGGAAATATCAACAGAATCCCGTCTCTTTCGACTGATAAATTGAACAACCGATAAATTAATACCTACGTGAATTTCGTCAGCACGGTACTGAAATCCTGCAACGCGCCCGCTGTGTTACAGTGGCACCGCGAGAACGCCGTCAGGTGTCTTTTGCCATGCCGTCCGGAGATATTCTCATGAATAAGAAACGCATGTTTTGGTTTGCTGTCGTGACCTGGTCATTGATTTGTGTGGCCGCAAACCAAATGTCCGCTCAGACCCCGAAGCCGATCGGCATCTTTGAAAACCACGGAGACGTCGGAACGGTTCTTCACGCGGGCAGCGCTGAATATGACTCAGGGAAGGGCACTTATACTCTGAGCGCCAGCGGCGAAAACATGTGGTTAAAGTCGGACGCATTTCAATTTGTTTGGAAAAAACTTTCCGGCGACGTGACGCTGAGCGCCGATATTTCGTTTGTAGGAGAAGGCGGGAATCCGCATCGCAAGGCAGTCGTCATGCTCCGGCAAAGCCTCGATCCCGATTCCGTGTATGCGGATGTAGCGCTGCACGGCGTCGGCTTAACAGCATTGCAATATCGCGAGTCAACCGGTGCGATCACTCAGGAAATCCAATCGAATATTTCTGTCCCGAAGCGGATAAGAATCGTCAAGCGTGGCGATTACGTATATATGTCAGTGGCGAAGGACACCGGCGATCCACAAATGGCTGGAGGATGGCTTTCGATTCCATTAAAGGGCGACTTCTACGTCGGAATTGGCTTGTGCTCTCACGACAAAGATGTTGTCGAAAAGGCAATCTTCTCGAATGTGAAGATCGAAACTCTCTCCCCTCCGAGCGCCGCGAGCCAGCCCAAACTTTACAGCACGCTGGAGACCGTCGCAATTTCCTCTACTGACCGGCAGGTCGTGTACATTGCGCCTGAGCGTTTCGAAGCGCCCAATTGGACGCATGACGGCGCGTCCTTCATCTTCAACAGCGACGGACATCTTCAGCGCCTGCCTGTGACCGGCGGAACTCCCGAGACTATCAACACTGATTTTGCCAATCGGTGCAATAACGATCATGGCATTTCGCCCGACTCAACGTGGATTGCCTTCAGCGACAATTCTCAGGGAGACCATCAATCACTTGTCTATATCGTGCCTTTCGGGGGAGGCACTCCACGACGCATTACTCAAAATTCCCCGTCGTACTGGCACGGATGGTCGCCCGACGGCAAAACTCTCGCGTTCGTGGGGCAACGCAACGGCGATTTTGATATTTACAGTATCTCGACCGAAGGAGGCGAAGAAAAACGCCTCACTACCGCTAAAGGCCTCGACGACGGTCCCGAATATTCGCCGGATGGCAAGTACATTTACTTCAATTCCGAACGCACCGGCTTAATGCAAATCTGGCGCATGCGTCCAGACGGCAGCGAGCAAGAACAAGTCTTTTCTGATGGCTACAACAATTGGTTTCCCCACATCTCGCCCGATGGAAAATGGATGGTCTTCCTGACTTATGACAAGACAGTTACCGGACATCCTGAAAATAAAGATGTCATGCTGCGGATTATGTCGCTCGAAGATAAGAATATGAGCGAGAAGAAAATTACCGTGTTGGCAAAATTGTTCGGCGGCCAGGGCACCATCAATGTCCCATCATGGTCTCCCGACAGCCTCAAGGTGGCCTTTGTCAGCTACCAGTTGATTCCCGAGGAAACTGCCGAAACAAAATGATAGACCGTTCCTTCGTTCAGAATCGGTAGCCATTCTGTGTGGCGAGTGGGATCCTCTATCAGCGAGCCGCACCCGCGCATGCCTATTTCAGCTTTACAAAAAGCAAAACGAAGATCGCCCATACTCCAACCGTGAGCGGGAATTGGACTAGTTGCGCGTTTTGCAGTGCATTTCCCTTTGGTAGCGCGAACGTCAACACCAACATAGCCAACGCGGTGAGTATTCCAAGCACTAATTTTGAGATCCAGGACATAGTGATTTTCCTCGCTTTCAGACCTGCACCATTTTTCTGGCAGGCAGCGGCCAGCGCAAGATTATACCCGTCCCGCAGATTTACGCACCAATATTCGTGCAATCCAAAAAGTATCCCTTCAACGTACTTGTTATGAAGGCGATTAAACACTGGAGGATCACGTTAATGACAAAGAAAATGAAGGGCTTATTGCTATCCGCTATCACGCTCATGGCAACTTTTGCGCTGGCTCAGAAAGACCCGATGGTGGGTGGACAGGAGATGTTTCCGAGCAAAAACATCGTTGAAAATGCGATGAATTCTCCGGATCACACAACTCTGGTCGCCGCAGTAAAAGCTGCGGGACTGGTTGAAACGCTAGAGGGTCCGGGGCCTTTTACCGTATTCGCGCCCACCAATGAGGCTTTCGACAAGCTTCCGGCTGGCACAGTTGACACCCTGGTTAAACCCGAAAACAAAGACATGCTCACCAAGATTCTTACCTACCACGTTGTCGCTGGCAGACTCAGCGCCGCAGACTTGAAGAAGCAAATTAAAGAAGGTCACGGAGAAGCATCCCTGAAAACCGTCAGCGGCGGAACTCTAATTGCGACGATGCAGGGCAAGGATATCGTTTTGAAAGATGAAAAAGGCGGTGTCGCCAAAGTCACGATTGCGAATGTATTCCAGTCGAATGGCGTCATTCACGTAATTGACACCGTACTGATGCCTAACTAACCGAAGCAATTTCCCCGGTGCGCTCAGCAACCGAGCTTGCCATTCCCACTCTCCGAATGCTGGAGGGTGGAATTTTTTGCGCTCACTGCCGATATTTCGATAGAACCGCGTCGCTCGAAATCACTCCTTCAAGCTTTCCAAAATCTGCTCTGCTCACGACTGGGACCAATTCCGTTTGGTTGACGTAGCGCAACGCCACATCCAGGGGAAGATCGGGATGCAGAATCGGCAAAGGTGACCCGCTTAGAATCGAGCCAAGATTCATCTCCGATTTTCCTTCGTTCAGCGATTGCTGCAAGACTTCTCTGGTAACGGATTTCCAGCCGCCCGGCCTGAGCCGCACCAGGAATGTATTTGTCCCTGGCGGAGATGGCTGAATTCGTTGATTAGCTTCAAGAACCGTCTCGGTGGAATTGAGCACAGGCCCTTCGATCGGACGCATGGCGTCTTCGATGCGAAGAATGTTCTCTTCTCGCTGTTCTTCCATGGATGGAAGATCAAGTCCATCCTGCCGCGACAACAAATCAAAAATCGGCACCGGTTGCAGGCTTCGCGAGAGGACATATGCCACCGTGTTGGCAACGATGACCGGAACAATAATGGAATACTCTCCGCTGACTTCAAGCACCATGAACACCGAGGTCATGGGCGCGCGAAGAAATCCGGCGAAGAGCACTCCCATGCCTACCAAGGCATAAGTCCCGGTTGAGCCCGCAAGATGAACCCCCCAAAGATGGATTTCGGCCGCGCCAACAGCGCCTCTAACCGCGCCTCCCAGCATTGCTCCAATAAACAGTGTGGGAGCAAACATTCCTCCCGGAGTACCGCTGGTGAATGAAAGGGTAGTCGCTAAAATTTTCAATCCTGCAAGCACCGCGAGCATTTGCCATGTGAACTGGTCGTGCATGGCCTGGTCCATGAACTCATATCCCGCGCCCATCACCTGCGGAGCACCGAAATATCCAATCAGTCCAATGATTAATCCGGCGGCCGCCGGCTGAAAATATTGAGACCATCGCGGCATAGCTCTAAATCGTGGCCGGAAATATGTAATACCTTTGGCGAAGATTACCGACGCGATGCCGCCAATGAGCCCGAGCAGCGCATAAGCGATCAGTTCCGAGGGCCGTGCCAATGTGATCGGTGGGATTCGGAATAACGGTTGCGATCCCAGGAACCAGCGCACCACCACAACACTCGATATGGCCGAAAGCACTACGGAACCAAGAATTCCGGCGCTCCAGCGGCCGATGACCTCTTCAATTACAAACAGCACGGCGGAAATCGGAGCGTTGAAAGCCGCGGCCAATCCCGCAGCAGCGCCCACCGGCGCGAGCAGCCGCAATCGTTCTCGCGAAAGGTTCATGCGGCGGCCCAATGCTGAAGCTAAACTGGCGCCGATCTGCAACGATGGATCTTCTGGTCCAAGCGAGTGACCCGCGCCGATGGCAAGCGCGGCGGTAAGAAATTTTCCCACCGCCGTCTTGAACGGAATAAATCCGTTGAAGATGTAAAGCGCAGACTTAGTTTGGTTCACTCCGCTCCCGCGCGCCCCGGGGAAGACGTGGATGACCAGTACCGCCAGCAACAGGCTTACCAGCACCGGAGCAATGATGAGGCGCAGGTTGTGCGGCTGTAAGACCGGGCCCAGCAGGGCGATGCGGCTCCAGTCAATTGCCAGCCGGAAGCAGACTACCGCCAGCCCGGAAAATATTCCGATGAACACCGCAAGCATGAGGAAAAAACGGTCTTCTCGAAATGTGTCGCCGAGAGTCTTGCGCTGGCGCACAGAAGATGCGGACGCTTCCGCCGGTAAAAGCGCAAGCTCTGCGCCAATGTCTTCCCGGGACTCCATTATTGATCTGCTCCTTGTGGGTTCAGCGCCAGTTGCAGCAAAGCACGATCTCTAGCTGTAGGCGGTCCACATTTATTCTGAGTTCCTTCTTCGATTTGAAACACCAACGTCATGATCGAATCGGCGGTATCAGGTTCAGCCAAGGCGCTCGGCTGTCTGAGTTTGGGTTTTAGATCACTCCAACTTTTTTGTAAGGAAATTAGATCAGCCGAAAAGGAATCTTCTGTCTGATCGCTATCTTGAAAACTGACGCCGTGCAACTTGGCACACTCTCCCAGGAGCTGACCTGCGCGATTGAATGCGTCCCGAACTCGGCTGTTTCGCTCCGCGTCGGAAAGCCCACGGCTGAAAGGGTCAGCTTGCAATATCAATCTCGCGGACTCGAGCGATTGCTGCAACGGCATATTTTGCGGATCCAGTTTCGCCGCCTCGCCTAAATATTTCTCAGCCGTGCCGTAGCGATGCAACTGCAAAGCTGCTTGGCCCGCTCCCGCCAGCGCCGTGGCGTTCTGGCGGTCATGCCGCAAAATAGACTGATATTCCGAGAGAGCACGCTCCAGGTCTCCGGCGCGGTCAAACATCCGCGCTATCGGCATTTCAAGTTCTGAGTCTGCGGGAAGCGATGCGGACAGGGTGATCAATTCACCCTGCGCCTGGGGCAGTGCATTCTGTTGTAGAAGATAATTGATGAGTTCGAACTCCGCGTTTCGCCGATGAATCTCGGCATCCGAGTCCCATATCCCATAAGTCGCGTTGTGGTAGTAGTGAATCGCCTCGCTGGTTGCGCCTTCGCGCGCGGCCAGCCGTCCCAATGCCAGATTGACCGCTCCGTCCTCGGGAGCGCGCTCCCAAAGATTCATTAGATACGTTTTCGCCTCGGGCGTGCGCCCGCTATCTCGCAGCGCTCGCGCAAGGCTCAACTGATATTGAAAATCATCGCGATTGTAGGTAAGCGCCGCGCGAAAGTCGTCAATAGCCCGTCCCGGTTCTGCCGATGCGTATTCCGCTTGCCCTTGTTCATAGAGGTGGCGTCCCAACGCTTTTTCCTGCAACCTGAATCGAGTGACCAGGTGACTGACCGCAAGAAATGCCAGCACCGCGGTAACAAAAAGGATTGTGAATATTACTGGAGCACGGCTCAGAAAGGACTTCAGTCTGGCGCGTGTTGTTCCCGGGAACACATATGTATCCTAAATCAAGCGGATTGTTTTGATTTGGGGGAGGAAATATTTCGTATTTTGTGATGAGAGGACGGCAGATTATCAGAAAGGGCCGCTTCCACACACTCAATTGCCAAAGGCAACGTTCATCACGCCGCCTTTGGCATGTTAGGAGGGTCCTACTTGGTGACTTGCAAAATCATTTCGGTGCCGCTGTCGAGGTGTACGTTCTTGCTGGTCGAGGTGATTACCGAGCCCTCGGTCGAATTCGCGGCGTCAGCATTCAACTCAAGTCCGTTCATTCCAACAACTCCATGACTGGTTGAAGAGAGCGTCCCCGATGCTGCTCCATTGGGGACCGACGCAGCGCCATTTATCGTTCCCGCCGCAGTGCTGCCGACAGAATTAGTAGCGCCTCCGAGTCTATTGGTGGCTCCAGTCGCGACCGTTCCTGCGCCACCAGCCATTCCTCTGCCGGGCTCCGCAGTTTGTACCGTCCCTGCCATACCCGCGCGGTTAGTCATGGCCTGGTCATCCGCAAAATTGTCGGGAGCGATCTGTTGGGAGGCGGAAATTGCCTGAATAGACGCGGTCAACAGAATTTGGCGGCCGTCTTTAAGCAGGGCATGGTCAAATATTACGCCGACCGCGGATTCGCTTTCCCCTTTTTGTCTTGCCTTGGCTTCCGTCACGTGGCCGATAATCTTCGAACCCTTGGGAATTGCAACTCCATCGCTCGAAGTTGTTGCCTGCGTTGTCTTCGCAATCACTTCGTCGCCGGGTTTATTCTTGCGCGCATCCACCGGCTTTTCGAGTCTCGCTTGCACAGTCTTGCTGGTCGCTACCTGATTCGCAGTTGAGACTTGAGCCGATTGGTCCGGTGACTGGCTTGAGATCGCAGCATCTCCATTCGCCTGCGCCGCAGCACCGGACTGCACATCAGCACCATTGGCGCGTTGCGACACCGAACTCCCCTGTGACGCCGACGCTCCGCTCTGCACTTGCGGATTTGCTTGGGAAAAAGAAATGCCAGTGAATAGAACTCCAGTAAGAATAGAAAAGAAAAGTCGCTTCATGGTTCACCTCCCCTTCTGCAATCCGTCAGCACCTGGCCAACGGTCGTCCAATTGGAATGTTGCAGTCGGCTTGCCACAAACAGCAGCGGTCAATAATGTAAGCTATTTAGTTTGTTTAAGTTGGAAGGCGGCAACTCGTAGTTACGAGGAATGGAGGGTGATGTCTGGAAGAAATTACCCGGTTACTCTATACGATCCACCCACCCCCGACCACCACATCATCCTTATAGAAGACAGCCGCCTGCCCCGGGGTGATCGCTCTCTGCGCCTCGGCAAAAGTGACCAGCACCTCATCGTCACTGATCTTTTCAATTGTCGCGGTCGCAGCATGGTGCCGGTGGCGGATCTTTACCTCGACCGTCATCGGTTCTTCAATCGCGCCCACCGAAATGAGATTTACTTTGCCCGCTCGCAGCGTCTTTGAATAAAGATCCTCTTGATTTCCGACCACTACCTGGCGTGCGTCTCCCTTGATTTCCAGGACGTAAAGAGGAGAGCCAGTGGCCACACCCAACCCCTTTCGCTGTCCGACAGTGAAATTATGAATTCCCGCATGCTCGCCGATCACGCGTCCATCACTAGTCACGAGTTCTCCCGCCGTGTCGGGCAGTGCATCTCCATCCTCCGCCAGATAAGCGTCAATAAAATTCTTGTAGTCGCCGCCCGGAACAAAACAAATTTCCTGGGAATCCGGCTTATCGGCGAGGGCAAGTCCGTAGCTGCGGGCGAGGTCACGCACTTCCGGCTTCGTCATTCCACCGAGCGGAAAAATCGTCTTACTTAACTGATCTTGAGTAAGCCCGAAGAGAAAATACGTCTGGTCCTTCGCCACGTCTACGGGGAGCTTGAGCAACCATCGTCCGCTGAGTTCATCGAACGCCACTCGAGCATAGTGTCCCGTTGCCAGGGAATCCGCGCCAATCTGTTGCGCCACAATCAATAGCTGATCGAACTTCAAGTGATTGTTGCAAAGGCTGCACGGGATTGGCGTTCGTCCCGAAAGATATTCCTGAACGAAGGGACGCACCACATCGCGCTCGAAACGGTCTTCCTGATTGACAACGTAATGAGGAATTCCAATCGTCTCGGCGACTCGCCTCGCATCGTAAACATCATCCAGCGAACAGCATCGGCCAGGCACCGATTCCGGCATGCCTTCGTGCCCGGCAAGACGGCGCTGATTCCACAGTTGCATTGTCAGTCCGACAACGTTGTGCCCCTCCGCGCGCAGCATGGCCGCAACAGCGGAGGAATCAACTCCGCCCGACATCGCTACGGCAATGGTTTTTGTGGAAGGCATTCAGAATTCAGCAGTCAGCATTTAGCACTCAGCATTCAAAAATCGTAGTCAGGCATTGCGGTCCCAGCATTCGCTGAGTGCTGAATGCTAAGTGCTGAATGCTTCCTTATTGTAAACCGGCGACAACTCCCGCAGCCGACTTATGGTCTCAGGAATGAGGCGCAAAGCAAAATCAACGTCTTCGGAAGTATTTTGCTTGCCCAGGCTGAAGCGCAGGCTGGCCCGTGCACGATCTCCGCTCAATCCCATCGCAGTGAGAACGTGCGATGGTTCGAGCGCCCCTGACGAGCATGCAGCGCCCGTCGAAACTGCCAACCCTTTGAGATCGAGCGCAATTACCAGCGGCTCTCCCTCGACGTAATCAAAATAAATATTAGTCGTGTTCGGAACTCTGGGAGCACCGGCTCCGTTCACGCCGCAAGATTCGATTTTCCCAAGCAGCGACGATTCCAGACGAGCGCGAAGATCCGCCATCCGCCGAACGTCGCCGCTCGCCAATCCCTCTTTCGCAAGTTCCGCAGCTTTTCCCAATCCCACGATTCCCGGAACGTTCTCCGTTCCTGCGCGGCGTGAGCGCTCATGACGCCCCCCGTGGAACAATGGTTGCAGACGCGTTCCCTTTCTTACGTAAAGCGCACCGACTCCTTGCGGCGCTTGCATCTTGTGGCCAGAAATCGAAAGCAAATCACATCCAATCGCATTCACATCAATCGGAACTTTCCCGGCCGCTTGGACCGCATCCGTGTGAAAGTACACATCGGCTTCGGCCGCGATTTTCCCGATCGCTTCAACCGGCTGAAGGACGCCGGTTTCATTGTTCGCCATCATGATGGTAATGAGCTTTGTGTTGGGGCGAACCGCACGGCGAACGTCATCGGGATCAATTAGTCCCCGGGCATCGCAATGAACATATGTAACGCTGCATCCTTCGGATTCCAATTGCTTGCACGAATTCAGCACCGCATGATGCTCGATCGTCGAGGAGATTACATGGTCGCCTTCGCGAACCAATCCCGAACGACGCATTTCCGAACTAAGCAATCCAAAGATTGCCAGATTATCCCCCTCGGTCCCGCCACTGGTGAGCACAATCTCCGACGCGCGGCATCCCACGAGCAAAGCCACGGCCTCGCGCGCGCGCTCCACAGCCGCCCGCGTTTCCTGCCCGTGATGATGGATCGAAGACGCATTCCCGAAATGTTCTGCAAAATAAGGCTCCATCGCCTCTAGAACCGCCGGAAGCACAGGGGTCGTAGCGTTATTGTCGAGGTATACGCGCCGCATAATGCTGTGTCTATCTTACGCTTCGACGACAGATGCCGGGATCGCGGTCCCACGAATAATGACAGTTTTTGTCAATCTGTTGGGATGGCCGGGAAAGTTCCCATCGCCTTCGTGCTTTGTGAAAATCACTTCCATCGGGAATCTCCAAATTGCAGGAAACCCCGTGTTTTCATGACGTTTTGATTGGTATGCGGAGTGCTAAAGATATAGCGTAGCTAACCCGGATGGCCGCCTCTTAGGGCCACCGCAGGAGAATTTCAGATGCGTCACACTCGTTTCTTTGCATTCATCTTTGCTTTGCTGACGGCGCTTTTGTTAAGCGGTTCCGCTTTCGCCGACAGTATGGACTTTACCGGGGTGGGCGGAGCTAATTTAGGCGGCGTTTATACCTATCCCTACAACTTCACCGTCAACGGCACGCCTATGCAACTGATGTGCGACACATTCGACAATGAGATATCCAGCCCTGAGACCTGGACCGCAAACGAAAACACCATCGCCAGCGCCGCTACTTCAGGCCTCTTTAATGGCGTCAGCCAGGCTGGCCTCAAGTACGACGCAGCCGGCATTATTTTCGCCAGCATGCTCGGTGTAAACGGCGTTACCCTGACAGGCTTCACCAATAATCAGGACGCGAACTGGGCAGTCTGGGCTCTGTTTTCCAGCACAGCCTTGCAGGACATTACCGGAAGCGCCTCAAGTCCGTTTGGCGTCGGTGGAGATTCCGCCGCTCTGACGATCTATAACAACGCGCTTATCGCGGCCGCAACTGCCCCGGCAAGTGATTTCAACGGAATTACGATCTACACGCCCGTTGCCGGAACCCAGGTTCCGACTACTGACGGTACGCCTCAAGAATTCCTTGGCTACACTCCTGTACCGGAGCCAAGCGAACTCAGCATGTTGGGCGTGCTCGCACTGTTCGGAGTAACTGGATTTACATTTCGCAAACAGTTTGCATTCGAGCGTGCATAAACAGTTCGCGAAGAACCAATCTGATCAATTTAAAAAAGGCCCGACCAAAGTCGGGCCTTACTTCTTTCCCGGCAAGAACGCGAGGTCAATCTAGCTTCCCATACTCCACCTTGGCTTGTTTCAACAGCGGAATCTCTGGGTCAGCGTCCTTCCAGAACGCGAAGAAATCCTGGTAAGCCGCCCTCGCTTTATTGCTGTCGCTCTGTTGCGCGTAGGCTCGCGCAGTTCCGAGGCGCGCCAGAACATACAAAGGACTAGTCGGATTCATCCCGCGATGATCAGCAATCTTCTGGTATTCGATTATCGCCTGGGCAGGATCGTGAAGATCGAGATAGGCCTCTCCGCGCAAATAGAGAGGCCAGAAATCAACCGGTGCAACCGGTCCACTTCCCATTTCAAAGATTCTGGCTGCCTCCAGCGCCTCTATGGCTCGTGCCGGCTGTTTTTGTTGCAGTTCAACCGCAGCCCGGGCCACCGCAAGATCCCCCTTGTTGAGCAGTGTATCCGTTGGATATTCCTTCGCCAGTTGTGCGATCATTTTTTCCGCACCGCTGCCGTCCCCTATACGCGCGAGCGTCAGCGCAGCTTGACCCCTGACGTTCTTGTCTTCCGTCAGTGCGAGGGCCGCCACAGTCTGCCGCCGCGCCTCCTCCGTATTTCCCAGTTCAGTCTCAATCGCTCCCTCTGATACGCGAATACTGGCCGCGAAGTCTTTCGATTGTTCTGACTTTCGCACTACGGTGTCGGATACCTCCCGGGCTTCGCGCACGTGTCCCTGAAAATATTTGACATTGATCTCGAACGATAAAAGGAACGCCTCCGCGCCTGTGCCGGCAACACTATCGAGCGCGTGCTGCATCGCTTTCTGATCACCCCGGATGAAGGCCAATTGGTAGCCAATCGAATTGGTCGAAAACGACTCCGCCTTCTGTGCAGTCGCCTGATCGAGAATTGCTATTGCTTCGTCATAGCGTCCCAGTGACACATAGCCGTCAGCCACATTTTGGTAGGCATAGACGTCTTTAGCATCTATCTGCATCGCCTGCTGCGCGTTGGCCAGAGCTTTGTCCTGTTGTCCGATTCCGGCGTAAAGCAGTGATAAGTTGTCACACGGGACGTTGTCGCGCGGATAGGCCTGTTTCCACTGCTCATATGTCTCGATGGCCTTTTCGATCTCTCCCGTTGACTCGTAATAATGTGCGGAAATATACAGATTCTCGCGTTCGCTCGTCCTTTCCCTGAGATCGAATGCCTTGCGCAGCGCTTCCCGGCTAAGAGTTGCCTCCCCAAGGTTTTCATAGGAAACGCCGAGCGTTCCATATGCCATCGCGAAATTGGGATCGAGTTCGATCGCCCGCTTGAGATGCGGTACGGCGGCATCATCTTTCAATTTCAAATGCTCAGCTTGACCAAGGCTGAATGCCTGCAAAGCTTCAAGCGACGATGTAGTAGCCTGTTCGAGCGGCTTGGCGAATTGCTGCACCGATCCCAGCGACTCACCAAGCTTGCCGCGCAAAGATGATGCCCCACTGTCCAGCGCTTTGAGCACCTGTTCTTTGCTTGCCGCTTCGACTTGTTCGCGTGCCAGCGAGTCCCCGTTCTGGGCATTGACAGCGGATAGCGTAACGACGTATGAATTGCCCAGTCCAGCTATCGAGCCGCCAAGAACGGCCTTGGCTCCCTCCCTCAAAGCGATTTCGCGCGCGACATCATTCGTGATGCGCTCGTCCGCGGGATGCCCCATGAAACCAAGCGCCTGCCTCATCCGCGAATCGGGCAGAATTTTCAGATACGGAGACTGCTCGAGTTGCACAGCTAGCGCCTGCTTCAAGGTCCCGTCAAATACCGGATCGCCAGTCGTGTTCACGAAGTCCGCGAGAACCACTGTATCTTTTTCGGTGAGCGCACTGGCGTGGCGCGTGCGATAAAACACACCTCCCGCGATCAAGACCCCGATCACCACAACTCCAATCACCGCCGGGATCGTCCACGATCGCTTCTTCCTTGATCCCTGTTGTTCCGAACTTGGTGCTACCGAAATTGGCGCGGAAGAAATTCCGCTCGCAGGCGTCACCGCGCCCGACGATCCGGCCGCAACCGCTTTGCCGGAACTGCCAGAACCGCTGGAGACGGAAGGCGCCACCTCCGCTGCGGGCCGCGATCCCGATTCATGCGCCGCCACTGCTCCGGAACTCGCCGCCACCGCGCGTCCTGTATCGGTGTCCCGCTTCAACCGTTGCAGGTCCGCACGCACATCCGCGGCATGCTGATAACGCAAGTTGCGGTCTTTCTCCAAAGCCTTGTTGATGATGTCTTCGAGCTTTGGTGGGGTATCCGGATTCAGTCGAATCGGCGGTACCGGCGCCCGGTCAAGAATCGCCTGAAAAATCAGCGCCGAGGTATCACCGCGAAACGGAACCATACCCGTCGCCATTTCATAGAGCACTGCGCCAAAAGAAAACAGGTCAGTCCGGGAGTCAAGTTCCTTCCCCTTTGCCTGCTCCGGAGACATATACGCAACCGTCCCAATCGCAGACCCGGGGCTGGTCAAATGTTCTTCCGCTAATGTCGCCTCCACCGTGTCGCCCGATCCATCTACCGGACGTGTGGGGGACTGTGTAACCTTCGCCAATCCAAAATCAAGAATCTTCGCGTGCCCGCGCTTGGTGACAAAAATATTTGCCGGCTTGATATCGCGATGAACGATGCCTTGCGCGTGCGCCGCGTCCAGTGCATCGGCAATCTCAATTCCGTGCGCAAGCAGCGTGTCCAATTCCATCGGACGGTTTCCAATAATATGTTTCAGAGTCGCGCCGTCGAGGTACTCCATGACGATGAATGCCTGGCCATCCTGCTCGCCAATGTCGTAGATGGTGCAGATATTCGGATGATTTAGCGCAGACGCAGCCCTCGCCTCGCGGCGAAATCGTTCTAGCGATTGCCGGTCTTTCGAGACATTCTCCGGAAGAAACTTGAGTGCGACGAAGCGGTCGAGCCGTGTGTCCTCCGCCTTGTAAACGACCCCCATACCTCCGCCGCCAAGTTTCTCGACAATGCGGTAATGCGAAATAGTTTGGCCAATCACTTAAGGTGGACTCCTTCGGCGCGACCATCTTAGGGTGCTGACCGAGCCAAGTCAACGCGGAGGTGGGAACAACCATATCCCGTTTTCGCCGCCTGCGAGAAGCGGGGAACCGCACAGCGCAGTTAACATTTATCCCTTGTCATTCCGAACGAGGCGCGAGCCTCGGAGGAATCTGCTTTCATCTTAAGAAAAAACCAGTCAAGCTACGTTTCAAACGAGAAAACCTTCCAGCACTTTCCATCTTTCGGTACGCGAACAGCCCGCGACTCCGTTCCCGTGAAACTCGCGATCGCGCGAGCCCAAAATTGTTGCGCTGCGACATTCGACCGCATCACGCGAACCTCCCACATGCCCAACCTGAGTCCCAATTCCTCGCCGACGATATCCGCGAAGAACAAAGAATTCAGCCATGTCCCATATATCCTCACTCCCGGAAAACTCCGACCCTCTCTTCACTAAAACAAATCCTGCCAATTTTCCATCCACCCACACAAGAAATGGATAACGGCCCGGCTCGCTCCAATAAAGTCGAAGCGGCTCGTAGCCGAACCTCCCATCCGCCCCGATAGCGACATCATGAAACTCGCTGAAATCGTGGGCATACAGCTCAAGCAGATTAGCCATGATCGTCTGTTGCTCCGGCCTCGCGGGAACAACTTCGACATGCACAGGGTTCTCTGCGGCCTTTTTCATGGTAATGGATTGATAAGAACGGGGGTTACAAAGGCACGGGGCTGGGAAATAATTGGTCTCGACTTACCGGCTTTCCATCGGCACCCAATGCTGAGGATAGGCAGGACCCACGTATTCGGCGCGAGGCCTTATCAGACGGTTGTCATCGAGTTGCTCGATCACGTGTGCCGTCCAACCGCTTACTCGCGAAACCGCAAATATGGGCGTGAACAGGTCAACATCAATGCCCAACGTGTGATAGGTCGAAGCAGAATAGAAATCCACATTGGCGTTAAGTTTCTTATCCGCTTTCACGAACTCTTCGATGCGATGCGACATGTCAAACCACTTCGTTTGCCCGCTGGATTTACCCAAGTCCCGCGACATCTGCCGCAAGTGCGTCGCGCGCGGATCTTCCGTGTGATACACACGATGACCGAATCCCGGAACTTTCTTCTTGTCCGCCAGCATTGCCTTGACGTGCTCAATCGGATCAGCCCCGGCGCGATCAATTTCTTCGAGAATGTGAAACACCGCTTCGTTGGCGCCGCCGTGCAACGGCCCTTTAAGCGCCCCAATCGCCGATGTGATCGCCGAATACATATCGGAGAGAGTCGCTGCGGTCACTCTTGCAGCAAAAGTCGAAGCATTGAGTTCATGATCAGCGTGCAGAATGAGCGCGATATCCAAAGCGCGTTCGGCCGTGCTGGAGGGCGGTGTCCCATTCAGCATCAACAAAAAATTCGCCGCATGGGAGAGAGACGGATCCGGCTCGATAAGATGTCTTCCCTTCCTTATGCGATCATATGCAGCCACGATCATGGGTATCTGCGACGTCAGCCGAATCGCCGTATTCAGATTTGTCTCGTGCTGGCTGCCTTTATTTCCGTTCTTACCGCTATTTTCACGCTCGTTGGAATCGTAAAACGAGAGGGCCGAAACAGCCGTTCTCAACACATGCATCGGCAATGCATCATCGGGGGCGTTGTGCAGCAAATCAATAATTCCGGGATCGAGTTTGCGCTCCGCCGCCAGCCGCTTGCGTAGTTGATCCAGTTCCTCTCGCGTGGGGAGCTTGCCAGTCCACAACAGCGAGCACGTTTCTTCAAAGGTTGAGTTCTCCGCC
>DASYGR010000172.1:0-4354 GCA_035999525.1 Terriglobales bacterium | reverse complement strand
GACGTACTCCTCTCTCGTGCCATGAAGCAGGTCGGAGATGTTGGCGAGGTCTGGCGCCAAACCGGAGTATTCACCGTTGTTGGGCGTATTATCCGCAATCCCTGGTTTATCTGCGGAGTGCTTTGCATGACCCTGGCTTTTTATAGCCTCTTGTTTGCCCTCTCGTGGAATGACGTCAGCTTGATAGGTCCAGCGGCAGCTGCGTTGACGTTTATCGCCAATGCAGTTGCGGCGAAAATCTTTTTACATGAGAGAGTAGATCATCGCCGATGGATTGCCGCATTACTGGTGGCGGGAGGAGTAATACTCCTGGCAGCGTAGGCTCCAGCCGCATGGCAATTCACTTCCACGAGGGATCCTGGAGTCTGCAATACTCTTCGGTCTGACTCAAGTATCGCCACCACGGCATCAGATACTGTTGGACCGTAAATAATTTGCCTCCGGGTACATCCTGCGACGAGGCAACCAAAACGTGCCGCCGGTACTGCAGTCTTCCGTCAGCATATAAATTCCCCAGCCACTGTTGATCCTGAACGCGAGTGGACCTCGGCGATGAAGAAATTTTGCAGGTTACGGCTCCCTGAAACTCCAGATCGCCGAGATCCGGCTGCTTGCCGATGGTTTGCACCATTGCTTCGGTCGGCCGTTCAGACGTGAGGGCGCAATTGGCCGGGAGCGGCGGAGGTAATTCTCCGGAATCGAAAATATCGCCTATCAGATTTGGCGCGCACGTCCACGAGGGAGCGAGGAACAATAGGAGCGCAACAGCGAGGCCGAAAACGCCGCCTAGCACCCACGAAATTCTAATGCGACGCCGTTTACGCAGCGCGGGATGTTCAGACTTACTGGCACTGTTCAGTGACGTTACGCGATTTCCACCACTCTCTTCGATCCTGGCGAGTACCGTTTCAAGTTGCCCCAAAACTTCATTGTTAATTCTAGATTTGAAGTCCGCGGAGGCGGCAGACACAAAGCTCATTGTGGCTTCCACTTCAGATCCGGAAATAGCCACTCGCGATTCGGCAACTGCTTGGCGAAGTTTTTCCGCCAGAGTGGCGATTTTTGCCGGTTCCCATCCGGGCAGCAAAATCAGAAGCTGCCTTGGGTTATAACGGCCAATGTAGTCGTAACGGCGAAGCAATCCGCTCAACCGGTTCGCAATTTCAGGCAAAATAAGATTGTTTTGAACTTCTCCGGGTTGACGGTTAGTGCTGGGCTGATCGAGTTCGGCCAGTATTACAGCTAAATTGGCTCCGGAAGATTCGCTTCGCTCGAGCTCACGCGTTAGTAACTCAACGATGGACTCTCGATTCCATACCGGCATCGGAGGATCACGAGGCGTGTCGGTTTGCATGATCGGAAACTACCAGCAGGCAAAGATGACGAGAGTTTATTCAAACCCATCTCTCAGTACAACCATGAATCTTCGTTCACTCGAATAATTTCATGAGTCCGGCTGGCGGCAGATCGTCCACGACAAACTTCGGCGCTGCCGGCCGCGACACGCGGGTTACGCACTCGGCTGCGGCATAACCACTTCTCACAGCGCCCTCCATGGTCGCGGGCCATCCGGTTGCCGTCCAGTCGCCAGCCAGAAAAACACGGGGCCATATAGTCCGCGGAGCCGGACGGTAATTGTCGGCGCCTGGTAGCGGTGAGTAAGTTGCGTGGACTTCTTTAATAACGGTGGATTTCACTACATTTGCGTCGCGAGCTTGAGGGAAAAACTCCCGAAGTTCTCTCACCGCCAGTTCAATAATTTCGGTGCGGGATTTGTTTACCAAACTTTTCGACGCGCTCACGACTAGCTCCACATAGCTGCCAGTGTTATTCGTGTTTTTCCCGAGCAACTTCGACTTGTGAAACATCCATTGGATAGTACGGTCCAACAGAACCGCGTGATCGAGATCCGTGACCGTTCGGTCAAACCAAAGATGAATTCCCGTAATTGGAGATGTTTCGAACCTTGCCAAGGCGTTCCGCAGAGGCTCCGCATCCGAGGTCTGAGGCAATATCTTCGTCAAGGCATCAAAAGGTACCGCCGAGACTACGAAATCAAAAATCATTTCGCTTCCGCCCGCGATTAGCCTCACCCCGTCGGCTTGCGGCTGCAATGATTCAACAATCGCGCGCACTCGGACTTCTCCGCGCCGCGCTTGAATGTATTCTCCCGCGACGCCATACAACTCCGTCAACGGGACTGACGGGATGCCCATGCGGCCTGCGGCCGCCGATTTCAGGAAAGATTCGCGAATTACCTGCGCGGCGTAGGGAACGGACACGCGATCCAAATCCTCATTCAAAGCACTCACCAGTACTGTCTTCCAGAAGCGGTCGATGGCCTGTTCCGTCTGATGATGTTCGCGCAGCCAGCTGAGAAACGATTTGCCGGTGTCGAGGGGAATTTTGGGAGCCAACACCATCATGGCGAACGCAATTGACAACTTATCGCGTATGCCCAAACAGGCGGCGCGGAGAAAAGCTGGAGCGGCGTGAAACGGCGCGCGTAAATGGGAGGGCTTGAGAATCGAAGCGCGTCCGCCGGGTTCCAGAAAAGTTAACTGATCGTACCAGCGGATTTTATTTTGTACGCCAAGACGTTCATAAAAGCGAAGTAAGTTTGTGCAACAACCGAGAAGAACATGCTGGCAGTTGTCCACGATTTCGCCGGTTCCGGGATGCTGGTAGGATGAAGCGCGTCCGCCTAGATACGGACGCCGCTCGAAAACCGTAACTTGAAATCCGCTTTCCGCGAGCGCCGTGCCGGCGGCCAGTCCAGCCAAACCGCCACCTATGATCGCGACTTTCGTGGGCAGGTCCGCAGAAACCTTCTGTGAAGACTCCAAGGTGGACTCAGGCAATGACGATTCGTTACTCAAGCGAGACGTTTCAGGAAGCCCTTCCCAAGAATCACGAGCTTCTCGGGAGTGCTGAGACTTATTTTGCCATGGAATACATCAAAGCCGCGGCTGGCGATTTTGTCGAGCAGACGGCGATAAATGGTGAGCAGAACCCATAGCGCCGCCCGGCTGTCTTCATCAATGTATGGAAACAGTTGTTCTCCCGAACTGTAATATTCTCTCGCGCGCTCGGCTTCCATCGCCAACAACGAGCGGAAAGGAGCTGGATCGGTTACTGATACCAGTTGCGACGCCGACACTCCAAATCGGGCGAGATCTTCTTGCGGCAGATAAACCCTACCCATGGCCGCATCTTCTTTTACATCCCGGATAATATTGGTGAGCTGAAAGGCGAGCCCGCAGCGCTCAGCCAGCGATTCCGCCGCAGGATCACGATATCCAAAAATGCGAATGCATACCAAGCCAACCACCGAGGCGACCCGATAACAATAGAGGCGAAGGTCTTCAAAGGTTCGATAGCTCACGGTCAAACCATCGGCATCGGGTGTGCCTGACGGCGTTACATCCATCTCGGTGCCATAGGCCAGTTGGTCGAGCCATCCAATCTGGATGTTGAAGCGATGCTGTGCATCCGTGAGTGCCAACAAGATTGGATCATCCGTCGGCTCTCCTGCCAAACTCCTATGGAAAGCGTTGAGCCATTCGCTGAGCTTCTGTCGTCGTTCCGTTTGCGGCAGCCTATCCTCATCCGTCAAGTCATCACACTTGCGCATGAAGGCGTATACGGCACACAGAGCCTGACGCTTGTGACGTGGCAGTACCAGGAACGCATAATAAAAATTCTTGGCTCGCTTCTGAGTGATGCCCCGGCACACGGAATAGGCCATCGCAAGCTGCGATGCGCTCGGGGCTGCATAACTCGGCATCTGCTGCAAGACCGTACTCATACGAATTTGCCCATCACTGCGCGAGCAAGCAATGCTAGTTTTCGCATTTTGGAAATTGCCGGACGTCTTCCGAGCACACAATATTTCTGAGATTGAATCGCGTTCAAGACAGCCTCGCCGCCGCGAGTGAACAGTTCGAGGTCAACAGCCAGCTCGCGATCCACTTTGCCGATCAGCGGATATCCACGGCGAAACCAATCTCTTGTGCGCTCAACTTCAAAACGCATCATTTCGCGGAACGCGCCGCTGTTATTGCGATCGGGGATGTCGGCTTCCAATACACCAAACCGGCCAAGATCCTCAAGGGGCAAATAGATTCTACCCTTGGCATGGTCCCTGCTCACGTCCTGCCAGAAGTTGGCCAGTTGCAACGCTGTGCATGTGTAGTCGGAGAGCGATTGCCGTTCTGCATCACGATAGCCACAGAGATATAACACAAGGTGACCGACCGGATTCGCGGAATACTGGCAGTAGCCGAGGAGATCGTCGAATTTTGGATAGCGGGTAATTGTCTGATCCTGCCGAAACGCGTTCAATAGGTCGGCG
>DASYGR010000140.1:0-5454 GCA_035999525.1 Terriglobales bacterium | reverse complement strand
TGCGAGAGGCCGCGATCATTCCGGTACGAGCGAATAACTTCACCGATATTGACTTTAGGTTTCTCTTTTGGCAATTGCGGAACTCCTTTAGCGGGGTTATCTTACGCATCAATACCCGATAGGCGCAAGAAAATTCTCCTCGGATTGTGCGCAACATCGCCACAAGAGCCATCTGCGCGAACCAAGCGTAATGGTCGACGAATTCCGATAAGCGCTCGTTGCAACATTGGGGAACGCACTCCTCATTCGAGCAAACAACCTGGGCTGGTATTGCGAAGAGGTGCGAGCTACCGGACCGGAGCAGGAACGGGGCTAGTGAATTTCCTGAAACCGCCACTATCCTTGGCGGATCGCTTGTCGGTATAGAGGGCCTCGTCAGCGCGCTTCAGGAGTTCCTGGGCCGATTCGCCCGGCTGGTAATCAGCCCAGCCGCAAGCAAACGTCACTTTAACTTTCTCTCCCGTGCACTCGATTTCGAGGCCGTGGAGACGTCCCAGGACGTGACGAACTTCCTCGGCGCGGCATTCCGGCAATATCACCATGAACTCGTCGCCACCGAGACGCACGGCAAGGTCAGAGCCGCGAATGGCGCGCTTCAGGCAATCGGCGAACGCGCGGATCATCGTATCGCCCGCGTCGTGGCCAAACTTATCGTTGCACTGCTTCAGGTCGTCCAGGTCCAAAAGAAGAATCGTCAGCGGACGCGAGTGACGCCGCGAGCGCGCAATTTCCTCGAAAAGCCGCTGCTCGCCCGAACGCCGGTTGTGCAGATTGGTCAAAGGATCCAGCACCGCGAGCTTGTAAACTTCTTCCGTGAGCAATTCGACTTTCGCCACTGACTCCATTTGATCCGCAAGTTGTCCGCGTATCTTGTTGATCTGCGATTGCTGATAAATGGAATAAACGCTGAAAATCAGCACTAACCCGACGAGTCCACGCACCGCCTGCGACAAGTAGAAAGAATAAGTACCTTCGCCCATGCGCATCAACCAGGGAAACGAAAAGGACGCGACCCCGATGGTCAACAACAGAATGATCAGGACCGCGGACGACCACATCCACCACTGTTTCCGGTCGAGGCTCTTCAAGCTTGTGCGAATTTCATTCGCACGCGTCAGCCACGGATCTGGGGGAAGGCCCTCGTGAGCCTTCGTGGAACGCGGTTCTTCCATGCCGGAGAGAATTTGAACACGTATAACGGGATGGACGAATAGTACTTTGGCCAAATGTGCTCAGGTTCGCACCCTGGCTGTTAGGATAGGTTCTGTTTTTTCAATCGCTTAGTTGCTGTCATTAGACGTAATGCGCGGAGTAATAGGGGGAAACGATATCTGCCAGAAGTTGCCTGCTGCACCAACGAACTCGACGCCAACGGCCGATTTGCCGGCTTCGCAGGCGTCCACGCTGACCACGCGGCACTCCTGCTGCTCGGCTGTGCGCCGGTTGACCAGATGGAGCACCTGACCGCGTCTTACCGAGCGGCCCAGGATCAAAAGGCCCCCGTTTGCGTTTACGGAAAGCATGCGCGCGGCCTCGCGAAAGGCCTCTGATTCGCCTTCAAATGCAATCACCTCGACGGGAACAACTAGCCGAAGCCGCTTGCTCCGCCGTTGCGCCCTGCTGGTTTGTCTGACTTGGATTTCCGGTGGATTCATGAAAGAACAGAGTACCGGTCTCGATGGACCGCGGCAATGGTACCGAGGCTGGGAATGAATGGTACGGCCGTCCTATCGCCACAAAAATGGACGTGCTAAGGCATGCCGCAAGCCTGCCCAGGAGTCATCTGGCTCTGTGGATATCAGGGTCTCGGACGCGCATCTCCGCGAATCTGTCATCCCGAGCCGCACGCGGCGCGCATTGTGCGCCCCGACGCTCTATGTCGGGGCGAGGGATCTGCTGTTCGTTTTGGCGGGTCCCGCTCAGGATGTCAACACAGCCAAGCCATCTCATTAGCGGCCTTCGTCAGGGCACGGCTTCAGTTCATCCTGCCTGCCCTGACGAAGGAAGGGAGGCACGAACGGCCGAAAAATGGACGAGAATCAGGGGTCTTAACGCCTGAGGTGCACCGAACCGTTTCTCTCCACATTTAGAAATATGTTGTAAATCGATTCGCAATTGAGCGTTAACGATTGGTGCCGGAGGAGGGGGTCGAACCCTCATGATGCTAAGCACCATTGGATTTTGAGTCCAACGCGTCTGCCAGTTCCGCCACTCCGGCGCTGTTTAATTTCAGCAGTTTAACACGCCACAGCAATTACCACACCTGCGGGAGTGGGCTCGCACGTCTACTCCCGATCATAGACAAAGATGCTCTGGGGCCTGTTTTGACCCACCAGGTGCACGGTCACCATCAAGGTCTTGAGATCTCTAGAAAGCTCGATCTGCCGTGTGCCCGTAATTTTGCCATTGGATTTCTCTGTGATTTCCAGACTGCGCTCGTTCACACGGCGGCCCGAATATGCAGTGCCTTTATCCCTCCCGTTCGGATCGAGGTCCGGATAATCGTTCCCATCTAACTTAATCATCTCAGCGGCTTCTTCATCGGAACGTTTAAATGACAGGCCGTCACCCTCGTAGGGCTGGATCTGGAGCTCAATCCCCGCCCTCGCTTTCGCGCTCTCGCTGTCCCATGTGCCCGGAAAACCTGAATTTCCCGCCGTCCGCTCGTACACATAGGGCAAGAACAATGTCGAACCGTTCGGCAACGGCTGCGAGAACAATGTCGTACCGTCGGGCAAATATTGCGTAAAGGCGTCGTTGAGGGTTTTGCCGTCTTCGGAAAGCGTCCAATACGCTGTGAGGAGCGTGCGGCCCTTCATCTTTCGAACGACCTTCCAGTTATTGGACTTCTCCACCGTCACGGAAAGTGTGGTCCCCTGCAGGGCTGGCTGGTCACTCCCGTCGGCTACGATTGTGTCGACTTGGCCGGGGCCAAAGGTGAACGTGTATCTGTTTGCGCCCACGGCCTCAACTTTCATTTCGTCAGTGAGCTTGCTTTTGGACGGATTCACTTTCCACTTGCCTACGAAAGGATCGTTCGCCGCCCGGACCGAACTCGTAACCATACACGCAACCAGCAGCAACTGAAAAATGCGGCTTAACATTTAGCCTCCCCGGAAAACATATTCACGGAATTCGAGCAAACGAAAGACACATCAAAAACCCCACCCTTAAACGTCACAGCGGCACCCAGAAGAAAAGTCAAACTCGTCTAGCGCGTTAAGGGTCGGCCACCCGCAAAATGCTCCCACAGTCCGCGCACTGAGAGGACGACTGAGAAGAGCGCGGTCACGCCGAGCGCGATGAGTGTCCAGATAAAGAAGAAGGCTCCGCTAGACTTCGCGATCGCTCCGCCGACTCCCGCCCCCTTCATGTGGATGACAGGGACGAGCAACCCAAGGAGCGACCCAAGGAGGATGATGACGTACCCTGATCGCTTTCCGGCTAGCACCAGCGTTCCGTACAGCCAGACGACCAAGATGGGCAGCACAATGAGGTCTGAAAGCCTCCCCGGCTCCATTCCTCGGACGATGTCGCCCGTCACGTGAAGCGTCGTGAAGAGGATCGAGAGCAGAGACGCGATGGTTAACGTGACATTCTGTTTCATTGGGTATTCTCCTTGTTAGATTGGAGTGCCCTGGTCTTGCATTGTGCGTCCCGGGTTCCCGACGACGCGCTCCGAACTAACTACTGGCTTCACCCCTAACCAAGTCCACGCCTGCCAGATGATGACCGAGGTGCATACCGTTTCGATCGTCCCGAAGAAAATGTACGATGCAAACATATGGTCGTGCCAGGCACCGCTGGCCAAAGGGTAAACGAATTGCATCGAAATTACTGCTAAAGTCTCCATGGCACCCGCGATGATATTCGCCAGCCGGTTCGCTCTAAACGGAAGCAGTCGACACGCCACAATCATGGCGATGGGTATTTCCATCAAGATCGCTGAACCCAGCAGAGCCCATTGTGGGAGATGTGGGGCTGGATCTTGCGAGCCAACAATATCGAACAGGGCAAGCACGTCCGCATACAGGTAGTTGAGTAACGCGAAGAGCCAGAATAGAGACAACCGCTCCTTTGTGTCATGCATGTCAACCTCCTACGGAAAAGCAACGCAGGTTCTGAGTTGCGCTCCCGCCCAGGCACCGGGATTCCTTCTCCCATTATAAGGGGGGAATCTTCCTGAGGCCTGGATGCTGAGCTATACGGGGAGACCAACGAAAAAGATTCATAGCCGCGGCGGACGGACGATCCTCAGGCTCGAACATGCGGAATAAACTGCTTCGGGTGGAACGCCAAAGAGTGCGGCGCCCAGAAGAAAAGTCAAATTCGTCTAGCGCCTTCAAGGGCGTTCCACCCGCCTGACGCGTCGCTACGTAACTAGGCGGATCACAGAAAAAGTGGGTAAAATCGCTCTGTTGAAGGGGAGAATAATTCATGGCGGAAAAGATGCCGAAGAATGAGGCGGAATGGAAGCGGCGGCTGACGCCGGAGCAGTATCACGTGACGCGCGAGGCTGGGACCGAGCCGCCTTTCACGGGCAAGTATTGGGACACTCATGATGAGGGGACGTATCACTGCGTTTGCTGCGGCGAGCCGCTGTTCGATTCCTCGACGAAGTTCGAGTCGGGAACGGGCTGGCCGAGTTTCTATCAGCCTGCCGACGCGAGCAAAATCGAAGAGCAAAAAGATTCAAGTCACGGAATGGCGCGCACGGAAGCGCGCTGTTCGAAATGCGGCGCCCACCTAGGCCACGTGTTCGAAGACGGCCCCGCGCCCACGGGTTTGCGGTATTGCATGAATTCCGCCGCGCTGGACCTGAAACCCCGCGACAAGAAGTAAGGCAGCTCAGAAATTTTGTAGCGAGCGCGGCGGGCGCTGCTGGACAATGGTTATAGCGAGCTTCCCATCACCAGCGAACATGTGATCCACATTGAGCAGCTTCCGCCCAAGCACAAGGATCCGTTTGACCGAGTATTAATCGCGCAGGCGTTCGTCGAGGGGATCACCCTGCTCACGAACGATCAGAAACTGGCAGCGTATCCCGGCCCCATCCGCAAAGTATGATCGTTGCCGCCGCCTCCGTCCAATGTGACGTTGATGGAATACCGAAGGCGTCGCATTACGCAAGAATATCGTCGACGGGGTAGACCGGCAAGGTTAGAGCATTTCCATGGATGATGATGTAGCGCGGTTCCATGCATCATCCTGCTCGCCGCCAAATGGGCAGACTGTCATTCCGCCTGCCCTGAGTGCCGTCGCGAAGGGAGCCCAGTCCCGCGCTTCTTGCGGGAATAGGGGCGAGGAATCTGCTTCTGCTTGTTGGCCAAGCCGAAGCCAGGCGCCTAATGCGCGACGGGGACATATCGGGAGCACTCACACTCAGTGCATCCAGACTCGCCAGCGGGTTTATCCGAGAAGATGTCATATGACTTCTGACTTAGCAGGGCATCG
>DASYGR010000013.1:0-5186 GCA_035999525.1 Terriglobales bacterium | reverse complement strand
TTTTTCTCGGACGGACACAGGAGGTTACCTACAGATGAGCACGCTCGGGCGCGAATCTACCGAAGCTTTATATGCTGAGATGTAAGCCGCACGCTGTCCTTCGTAATAAGCCCCGAACCGAGCGCATTGCCAAAGGCAAAGCTTATTCTTTGCTCGTGTAATTCATCCTCGGTAACGACTCTGGTGCTGGACGCTTGCAAGAGGCGGGTCAATTCTGGGTCTGATGCGGGGACATTTTCAAACTGCTTACGGTCTGCCATACGCTCCTCTAATCAATTAGATGTTGGTTGAAAGCAATGATAACGCAGCTTGAGGTCCCGTCAAGGTGTAAATTTCTTAGCCAGCTGCGTTGGTGTCACTACGCACCCAGGGCGGTCACGGGTAAATCGCGGTCGAGCCGATTCGCAAGAGCAGGCGTAAACCGTCGGTCAGGATTTGGCACCAACCACAGAGCGACAAAGGAGGCGCTGGGGCAAGGCTGCGCATGGTAATTCATGTAGTATCTCCTGAATGAGCGAGACGATACAGACGCGGTGCTGCATTGCGGGCGGAGGGCCTGCGGGAATGATGCTGGGGTTTCTGCTGGCTCGGGCGGGCGTGGACGTGCAGGTGCTTGAGAAGCACGCGGATTTTCTGCGGGATTTTCGCGGGGACACGGTTCACCCGTCGACGCTCGAAGTGATGTACGAACTGGGAATTCTGGAAGAATTCCTGAAACGGCCGCATCAGAAGGTGCTTGAGATTGCGGGCCAAGTGGGCCGTGAAACGGTGGTGATTGGGGACTTCACGCATCTTCCCACGCACTGCAAATTCCTCGTGTTGATGCCGCAGTGGGATTTTCTGAACTTCATCGCCGAGCAGGGCCGGCGCTATCCGGGCTTTCACCTGCGAATGCAGGGCGAGGTGACCGATCTGATCCAGGAGAATGGAAGCATAGCGGGCGTTCGCGCAAAAACCCCGGAGGGAACGCTGGAGGTTCGCGCGAGTCTGACAATTGGAGCGGACGGGCGGCGCTCGGTGGTGCGCGAGCGGGCGGGGTTGGAAGTGATTAACCTGGGCGCGCCGATGGACGTGCTGTGGATGCAGATCCGCCGGCAAGACAGCGATCCCAGACAAACGTTTGGGCATGTGGAGGCAGGAAGGATTTTCATTATGCTGGATCGCGGAGATTACTGGCAGTGCGCGTTCGTGATTCCGAAGGGAGGAATCGAGGAAGTGCGCCAGCGGGGACTTGCGGCGTTGCGGGAAGAAATTGCGAAGCTTTCTCCTTTCTTGCGCGACCGCGTGGAGGAGTTGGGTGATTGGAAGGATATAAGTTTGCTGACGGTGGCGGTGGACCGATTGGCTCGCTGGCATTTGCCGGGATTGCTGTGCATCGGAGATGCGGCGCATGCGATGTCGCCGATTGGCGGCGTGGGGATTAATTTGGCGATTCAGGATGCGGTTGCTGCGGCGAATATTTTGGGAGAGAAACTGCGCGAAGGGAATTTTGACGAAAGCGATTTGAAAGCTGTGCAGCAGCGTCGAACTTTTCCAATGCGAGCGACGCAACGAATGCAGATTTTCGTGCAGAATCGCGTCATACAGCGAGTTCTGCGCAGCGATAAGCCGCTGAAGCTTCCGTGGCTATTAAAGCTCTTGGGGCGATGGCCGTTTCTGCGGCGGATTCCAGCGAGAGTTGTCGGCGTGGGGTTCCGACCAGAGCATGTGAAGACGCCGGAAGCGAATGTTGCGACCGCGAAGTGATGCCCCGCTGTTGTTATCGAAAAGAGTTCAACTGCGTTGCCCGGTTTCAGCGAGCGCTTAGTGGACGGTGAGGACGACGTCGTAGGTTGCGTTGCAATTTGTGGAGGTGTCGTCGGTGATGGTTTTTGAGACGGTGCCGCTCTTGATGTGGAAATCGAGGGGCTTCTTCGGGAAGTTGGGGAGGCCAGTGAAGCGGGCTTTGCCGTCGCTGTCTGTGCCGACGGTTAAATCGGTTTTGCGCATGTTCATGAAGCCGTAGCGAAGCAGGACTTCGATTTGGGCGTTATAGATGGGCTTGGCTGCGCCGTCTTTCACGGTGAAATCCGCACGGCAGCTTCCGACCCCGCCGTCGACAGAGGGAATGTCCGCTGGATTTGCGGTGGTGGTTGCGCCGCAAATCGCCAGAAAAGCAACGGCACAGATTACTTGCAAAGGCCGCCGAATTTTCGTCATTGCCATTCTCATTATCGTCATCACTTGCCGCCTTTCTACATGAAAAAGATACGCCGCTTGAGGGCAGGTTGCAATTGTGTGTGAAAAGAAATTTAATGAACGCAAGAAACAGCGCACGCGCTGTGGGCAGTAGCCTTCGCGAATTCGCAATGTCGGCGAGCTCTAGCGTAATCTATTCTCTCGCGAATGGCCGCCGAAACTTGGGTTTGCATCTAACTGCTTGATGACATAACGACGTCGGCCTCACAAGGAGCCGAGTAAACTGTGCGGTGTCAACCTGCAGAGCTCGGATCGAAGGAGGCCGAGATGCGAATTATAGGCGTGGATTTGCACACACGGCAACAGACAATCGCGATGCTGGATACCGACACAGGGGAACTGGTGGAGAAGACCCTCGATCATGATGGCCACGAAGTGCGGAATTTTTATTCCACACTCCCCGGCCCAGTCCTGGCGGGAATCGAAGCCACCGGATCCATGCAGTGGTTTTTGCGGCTCCTGGAAGAACTGGGGATCGAATGCCGCGTGGGTCATCCCCAGAAAATCCGTAAGGCCGAGACACGCAAGCAGAAGCACGATCGGCGGGACGCACGGTTGTTGCTGACACTGCTGGCAGAAAATCGCTTTCCCACGATTTGGATGCCTTCGACCGAACAAAGGGATTTGCGCACTTTGCTCCGGCACCGTCATCAATGGGTGCGCATGAGGTCCCGAGTCCAACACACACTGCAATCGATGGCGCTCGCCAATGGCCTGCGACGGGGCGGATCGTTGTGGAGCCAGGCAGGCCAACGCGAGCTCCAATCCTTGCCACTGACTCGTTATACCCACCAGCGACGAGCAGCGCTATTGGGTTTGTACCCTCGATTGCAGGAGACCATCGACGACCTCGATCGGCAGGTCAGGGAAGCGGCCCACCAACGTCCCCAGGCACGAAGATTGATGACGCATCCGGGAGTGGGTCCGGTCACGGCGTTGGCCACCGACGTGTTTTTGGGTGACCCCCAGCGGTTCACGGACGGCAAAACACTGGCGAGCTACATCGGGATGATCCCGAGCGAGCACTCCAGCGGGCGCCGGCAGAGACTGGGAGCGATGAGCAAGCAAGGCAACTCTCTGCTGCGTTACCTCTGGTGCGAAGCAACGCTGCACGCGGTCAGGCAAGATTCAGAGTTGCAACGCTTCTATCGGCACAAACTAATACAAAAAGGGATGGGAAAAGCGAGGATCGCGACAGCTAGGAAACTCGGGATCCGACTCTGGATCATGCTGCGCGACGAGATCGATTACCAAGAGTTCTGTCGCCGTGGACAGCAGCGGCAGAAGTGCGGTGGTGCCCATGCAGGGATGCCTGATTTCAACAATGGTCCTGCGGTGCAGTGACCGGGAGCTTGAATAGGCTACCTGCCTCCCCGAAATGCGGGGAGTTCGAATAAATCATCATGGTCGTGAGTGATCGGAGAGATGTTTGGTGGGCAACACCGAGTTGATGAGTAAAACGGGCCGAGCGAGCAGGTGGAACAAGCAAGGGACAACTCGAAGAACCAGGCGCCGTGGCGCCAGCGGACGGGTGTGCAGGCACAAGGGAAAAAGAAGATGAAATCCCTCTTGACGCGGCCGTCGTCGTTAGAGATGTTGAAAAACCCATTTCTTATGCAACTTTAATTGACAAAACTCGTCTGAAGTAAAGTGAGGTCAAGGAGACGAGCGAATGCGCGGAGACGATAACCAGCAGGAAGGAATGTTCAGCTACGTTTCACCCGAGAAGCGTGTTCCAGCGGATCATCCGTTGCGACCGGTCCGTAAGATGGTGGACGAGATCCTGAAGGAGATGTCGCCGCAGTTTGCGAAGTTGTACTCCGAGGTGGGGCGGCCATCGATAGCGCCGGAGCGGTTGTTTCGGTCTCTGCTGTTGCAGATCTTCTATTCGGTTCGCAGCGAACGCATGCTGATCGAGCAACTGCAGTACAACCTGCTGTTCCGCTGGTTTGTAGGGATGGAGATGGACGAGGTGGTGTGGAATCACGCGGTGTACAGCAAGAATCGGGAGCGATTGCTAAACGAAGAGATCGCGGAGGGTTTTTTCCGACGGGTGCTGGAACGTGCGAAGCCGTATATGTCCGATGAACATTTCACGGTGGACGGAACGCTAATTGAGGCATGGGCGAGTCAGAAGAGCTTCCGGCGGAAGGACGGCCAGGGCCGCCAGCCGGGCGCGGGAGGAGAGGTCGATTTTCACGGAGAAAAGCGGAAGAACCAGACCCATGAATCCACGACGGATCCGGATGCCTGACTGTTCAAGAAGTCCAAAGGAAGCGAGGCGAAGCTGGGCTACCTGGGACATGTATTGATGGAGAACCGCAACGGACTGTTGGTGGAGACGTTTCTGACCGAAGCGCATGGAAGAGCAGAGCGGGAAGCGGCGATGCTCATGGCGGAAGGGATTCCGGCGGGAAAGCGCGTGACGTTGGGAGGAGACAAGAACTACGACACTCAGGAGCTGGTCGGAGAACTGCGCGGGATGAACATCACACCGCACGTGGCGCAAAATAATACCCATCGCAGGAGCGCGGTGGATGAGCGGACCACACGTCATGAGGGATATGAAATCAGTCAGCGGAAGCGCAAACGAGTCGAGCAAGTATTCGGATGGATGAAGATGGTTGGGGGACTCAAGAAAGTGAAGTTGCGAGGGATCGACAAGGTTGGGTGGCTGTTCACCTTCACCGGAGCTGCCTACAACTTGTGCCGATTGCGGAATCTGATGGCCAGAACATGAAACGGAGCTTCGATTCGGGCGCGCCGAGCCAAAAAGAAACATCCACAGCAGCCCTTCACAGCCTAGCGATAACTCGATGACTCACAAAATCATAACGGAACGCTTGAAAAGCTAAATTCTTCAACAAGCTGTTAGAGACAATCCGGCTACTAGAAGCCATCTCATAAATGCCTCAGGAGGACAATGAGGCAACCGAGTTGGACCATGG
>DASYGR010000082.1:0-7853 GCA_035999525.1 Terriglobales bacterium | reverse complement strand
CCACCGGGACGCGGCCATTGGCCTGCTGCACGGCTGCCGAAACCACCGACGAAAACTCGGTCAGAGTCAGCGAAAAAAACTCGCCCGTGCCGCCTGCTGCAAACAACCCTGCCGGTTTGTAGCCCAGCATCCATTCGATGTGCTCGCGATACGCCGGCTCGTTGAATGCAAAATCGTCGTTGAAATGCGTAACTGGGAACGAGAGCAGACCCGCTCCGATGTTCTTCGCAAACTCTTCTGGTGACATCCGGCTCATTTATTTTCCTTGGCTGAAAATCGCGCAATATGCGCGTGCAAAGCTATCAAGAACGTCACAATGCTTCGTATTTACGCGGTGGAATGAACGAATTGGATGAGCGCGCGAATGTACCCGTAGCAGAACGCGAATGACTGAAGCGAGCCGGGATCGGCGTTGTCAGCAGCCAGCGGCACGTGGTCGGGCATCAGCATGTATGGATAGCCAACCTCTTTGTAGACTTTGATCGCGTCTACAAAATCGATGTCCCCCTCATCGGGGAAAACTTCGACAAAGTTATTGCGGTGGCCTCGGATGTTGCGGAAATGCACGTTGAAGATTTTTTTGCGCGTGCCGAAGTAGCGGATCACGTCGACTATTTCGGTCTTCGGGTCCTGGAGCATCTCCGATACCGTTCCCTGGCAGAAGTTCAGACCGTGATAGGGGCTCTCCTGGATCGTGATGAATTTCTTCAGCCCGTTCACGGTACCCAAGACTCGGTCTACACCCATGTAACCCTCAGGCGGAACGCCGGGGTCCTGTGGATGGCAGGCCATGCGGATCTTGTACTCGTTGGCTACCGGAATCACCCGGTCGAGGAAGTAGGTGATGCGTTCCCAGAACGCATCGGCGTCGATTTTGCCGGCTTTCGTGAGAGGCTCGCGGGGAGGCGTCTTGGCCAGGTCCCAATAGTGATCGAGCGAGTCGCCGCGGCCAGGGATGCGTCCCGTGCGCAGCACGCCCAGGATGCTCATGTTGTATTTGATCGACGGAATGCCGGCCTGTGCACAGTTTCGAATGAGCGTTTGCAATTGCTCGATGTCACGATCGCGCTCGGGACTTTGCGCCAGCATGATGGACGGGTGCTTTTCTCGATCGATGAAGCTCGACGCGAGAAAAGGCGGCGCAATACAGTCGATGCTGATACCGTATCTGGCGGCCATGTCCGTCATACGCTTCAGTTCGTCGACGGTCGCGTAGAGCCGGTCACCTTCGATCTGCGGATAGCCGCAGATATTACGCACACTGTAGCGCGCAAGATACTTAAGATGCGCGTCATTGGTGGGCGAGGTCTGGTCGCCGAGCTTCATAAGCACGGGTGTCGGAGAGTGCGGCGCAGCGTCCGCGGGAACTGACGTCGCCCCCACAGCCAATGCTGTCGCCGCGCCGGAACTGAGAAACTGTCTGCGATTCATAATGTTCCTTTTCGGTTATCGATCGGGAAATGTGCGTCATAACGTTTGGCAGGGCCGCTGAAGTTCCGACGCAATGTCAGCGGGTGCAGCCGGGTTCCTGGCTTGGCCAGGAACTTGTCATGTTTAACCTCAAAAAAAATATAGTGGAATATTCATCCACGATCGAACTATAGTTGGCATCGATTGATAGGCGGCGCGCATTGATATACGACCTAAAACAACTTCGGTGTTTCCTTACCCTCGGCGAGGAACTGCATTTCGGGCATGCAGCAAAACGCCTGAATATGACTCAGCCGCCCCTGACCCGACAAATACAAATGCTGGAGTACACGCTGGATCTGCAACTATTCCAGCGTACAAGTCGCTCCGTGAAACTGACGCCCGCAGGCCAGGCTTTCCTGGCGGATGCGCGGCGCATCCTTGCCCTGGCCGAGAGTGCCGCGTCAGCAGCACAGCGAATCTCGAAGGGAGAAGCCGGTCTGGTCAAGCTGGGGTTTACCGCTGCCTCCAGTTATAGTTTTCTGCCGAAGCTGCTGGCATACGTCAAGTCGGAACTGAAGGATATCCAGGTCGAGCTGAGTGAAATGGTTACCCTTCAGCAACTAGAGGCATTGCGAGAGAGCCGGCTGGATCTGGGACTGGTGCGGCCGCCACTGGACGAACCGGGCATGGCCACGGCTCCGGTCGCGAGCGAACAGCTCCTGTTGGCAGTTCCGCGCTTCCATCCGCTTGCGTCGGGACCACTGTGCTCGCTGAAAGACCTGGCCGGAGAGCCGTTCATTGCGTTTTCGCCGGTGCAAGGGCGCTACTTCTACGAGCTGATCGCGGGCATGTTGAGCCGGGCAGGCGTCTCGGTTAGATATGTACAGCACGTCAGCCAGGTTCACTCGATTCTTGCGCTGGTAAGCGCGGAAATCGGTATATCGATCGTCCCTGAGACCGCGAGGAAGTTGCACTTCGAGGGCGTTGAACTGCGCGAGCTGTCGGGCCCACCAACATTCACGGAGCTACGCCTCGCCTGGTACCCGGAAAACAGCAATCCGGCACTGCCGGCTTTCCGCGATCTGGTGATCCGGCGGTTTGCCGCTGCCCTAGATTGCGAATCGCATCCAGCCAGAGAAGCCAAGGTGCAAACCGCCTGACGTCTCGCCAGGCGCAGAGTGCTTCTCGGATGTCTTCTTCCAGAACCTGCCTACTCAGCGCTATGGTATTCACCGCCTAATTTCGCGCGACGCTCGCTGCGCAACCGATGCACATTTGACATCAATCAATCCAAACTATGGTATGACAACGAATCAGTCGTGGAGCTATAACTTCTGTGCCTCACAATTCCCTTTTCCCGGTGTGAGGCAGAAAGATTCCAAACGCCGAAAAATCGATCAATTTACGGAGCCAGTCATGAAGCGACCTTTCTGCAAGTTCAGCGTATGTGCAGTCATTATCCTATTGACCTGTCACTGCTCATTCGGTCAATCGAGTAGCGGCCAAATCAATGGCCTGGCCGAAGATCCAACCGGCGCGGTTATTCCACACGCCGTGGTCAAGCTGGTCAACGAGCTCAACGCCAGCGAGAGAACGACGATCACCAACGCGCAGGGCAGCTTCGTGTTTCCATCGCTGCCGCCAGGCACGTATGACGTGACCGTTACCGCCCAAGGCTTCAAAATTTTCTCCAAACAGCACCTGGTGCTGAGTGCATCGGACCAGCTTTCAGCCGGAATCCTGCGGATGGAGGTTGGAGCGGAGTCCCAGTCGGTTACGGTCCAGGCCGATGGGGCGCCGGTGCAAACGGAAAGCGGCGAACGATCCGCGCTGATTGATCAGAAACAGATGTCGACTCTGCTAACTCCGAACAGGGACTTCCTCAATTTCACACGCGTGCTACCAGGAGTCGTAGCGACCGGAACCGAAGGACAGGACCAGCTGGGAATCTTCGGCATGGACACGATCAATGGGATGCGCAGCGAATACAGCACCGTGAGCGTGGACGGAGTAATTGCCAATACGAATGTAAACAAGCTGAACCGGGTGATGACGGCGCCGAATGCCGACTCTATTTCAGAGACAAAGGTCTTGACGAGTAACTACCAGGCGGAAGACGGCGGCTCCTCCGGAGCTTCGATTGATGCCACCACCAAGTCCGGCGCCAAAAGCTTCCATGGCAGCGCCTACTATTTCAAGCGCCACGAAGAGTTCAACGCCAACGACTACTTCAACAGCGCATATTGGAACGGGGAGGTACAGCCGAAAAGCCAGAATCGCTTCAACACCATCGGATACAACCTCAGCGGACCGGTGATCATACCGGGTACGGGCTTTAATCGGAATCGTGACAAACTCTTCTTCTTTTTCTCGCAGGAAATCTGGCCGACGGTTCACCCTGGCGACGGCAATCCGCTGAAGCTGAGAGTACCCACGGCCAATGAACGAAATGGTATCTTCACGACAACGGTTAAGGATCCGAGCACGGGTCAGCCGTTCCCCAACAACACGGTTACCGGAATTAATCCGAACATGCAGAAGCTGCTGTCTCTTCTGCCGCTACCCACGCCGGGTTATGTCGATCCTTCCGGGAAGAGCAATTTTATTGTCAATCTTACCGAGCACAATCCAGTTAACCAGCAGATATTGCGCCTGGACTATAACATTTCCCAGCGTTGGCACACCTACATCCGGGGTCTCCACATGTCCGTGGCTTCGAAGGGCAATGCCGCAAACGCTATGCCGATGGAGTTTCTGCAATCGTTTCCCGTCGACTACCTCAATGGCGCTTCGAACGTAATCTGGAACCTGACTTACATTCCGACCTCGACGCTGGTGAACGAGTTAAATGTCGCGTACGCGGCTTGGAACGAAAACCAGAATCTACCAAAAGGCAACAGCGAGCTGTCGGCGGTGCAGAAGTCGGCGCTGGGTATTTCGCTGGGGCAGTTCCGGCCCGAGCTTAATCCGCTGGGGCTGATTCCCACCATCAAATTCAGCGGCGGCGGACTGACGGACCTACCCAATATCGGCTTCCCAGGAAACAACGGCTCGCGGTTCCCGATCGCTTCGCAGTCGTACTCGTATGGGTTCAATGACGGTATCACCAACACTTGGCAGAATCACATTTTTAAGGCTGGCATCTACCTCCATATCGACCGTTTCGTGGAACACCACGTCGCGGGCAATTTCACCGGACTTTACGATTTCAGCGTGAATCCCCAGAACCCGTTTGACTCCGGCAATACATTTGCCAATGAGTTGCTGGGCAACTTCTACCAATACTCTGAGAGCACCGCCGCGCCCGATTACGATCCAATCACGCACGTGCTGGAGTGGTATTTGCAGGACAATTGGAAGATCAAAAAGACGTTCTCGTTCAACTATGGATTGAGGTTTAGCTACGACGTGCCGCAAACTGTGCACAGCGGAGCAAACTTTGTCCTCAGCACCTATGACAAGTCGCAGACACCGGTGCTTTACCATCCGGGGTTCGATAGCACTCATAAGAAAGCTGCTGTTGATCCTCGGAATGGAAATACCGCCAATGCCCAGTTGATTGGAGCGGCGGTTCCGGGCTCAGGCAACCCCTTCGACGGCATGGTGACGCTCAATAAGACGAATCCGGTTCAAGGACAGGGACTGAAAGTTGCACCGCGCATCGGGTTCGCGTGGGATGTATTCGGAGACGGAAAGACCGCGGTCCGTGGTGGCGCAGGCGTCTACTACCAGTCACGCACCTCCTCGGCCTTGGGAGGGTCGCTGTCTACCAACCCACCGATTGAGGAGAATCCGATTCATCCCTTCGGCAACGTCAGCACGCTCTTTTCGAGTCCCGACAACAGCGTGATTTTCCCGGGTAATCTAAGCGGGGCGTTGCAGGTCAATGGGAAATGGCCGGTTTTCTATAACTACAGCCTGGGCGTGCAACGAGACGTCGGCTTTCACACCGTTGTCGATGTGGCATATGTGGGAAATCTGGGTCGGCATCTTGGACAAACCTTTGAAGCCAACGCATTGGCACCGGGAACCCGCTTCGTCAGTGCCGCCGCCCATCAAGACCCGACAAATCCGACCAAGCCGCTCGCCGATAACTTCCTTCGCCCCTATACCGGATTGGGAAGCATTCCTTTTACCGAATCCGGAGGGACGTCGAGTTACAACTCGCTGCAGATCTCGGCTACGCGGCGCTTTACACATGGATTTTCCATTGGGGGCAACTACGTCTGGTCTAAGGCGCTGGACTATACCGACAACACGACCGGAATTTCCTTGCCGGCCTTCGCCCCCCGGCACGCTTACTCCTACGGCCTTGCGGGCTACGACCGCGACCACTCCGTTGTTATCAATTGGTTGTGGGACATCCCCGCAGCAAGCAAGCTCTGGGACAGTTTTGTGACTCGCCAAGTGCTTGATAACTGGCAAATTTCCGGTATTGCGTCGTTTATCCGGGGCGCGCCCTACGGCATCACGTTGAACACGAGTGGCGTCGACCTGACGGGGGGATCGGACGGACCCCGCGCCCTGATCAGCGGAAAAGCGCTTTTACCGCATGGAAAACGCTCAGTTCTCCAGTATTTCAACACCAGTGCGGTCTCTGAGCCCGTGAAAAATGCGCCAAATAGCAGCGGTCAGTATTCCAACTTTGTGGGCAATGCAGGCAAGGTGGTCTTCCGTGGTCCGGGAGAGAACAACTGGGACGTCGCGCTGTTCAAAAACCTTCCCATCAAGGAGCACGTAACGATACAGATCCGCACCGAGTTCTATAACCTACTCAACCATCCGTCGTTCAACAGCGTAGATAATGAGGCCATATTCGATAGCGGCGGCAACCAGGGGAATGGAACCTTCGGTGAGCTAAATGGCGATGCGGGGGCTCGGCAGATCCAACTGTCCGGCCGGATCAGCTTCTAATCTCTCACGATCAACTCAATGACTGCCCTGATCATCGGCTGCTGCCGTGATCAGGGCGCCTTCTCAAAGACAAGAAACACTCTCACGACGCTCCACTCAGGAAAATTACATGCGAATGATGCGATACATCCTAATGGCAGCGGCCTTCTCGATGGCCGCTTTTTCGTTTGCCCACGCACAGCAACCCACATGGCAAGTCACCAAAACCCTGCACATCGGCGGCGAGGGCGGTTGGGACTACGTCACGATCGATCCCCAGACTAACCGCCTTTTCGTCACCCGCTCCACACACACCCAGGTGATCGACACCACCTCCGGCAAAGTCATCGCGGATATTCCCGGTCAGTCCCGCTCGCACGGCACGGCGATCGACCCTGCCGTGAATCGTGGCTTTATCACCGAGGGCGGCGGTGATGGCGCCATCGATGTTTTCAACCTGTCGACCTACAAGTTGCTGGGCAAAATTCATACCATGCCCGATTCCGACGGCATCATCTACGACAAGTTCCTGAACCTGGTTCTTGCAGTCTCTGGTGACGGAGGCAAGCTCATGACATTCAAGCCTGACATCGATATTGCAACTGGTAAGTTCACGACCATCGACCTGGGCGGCGCACCCGAGTTCCTCGCCGCCGACAGCGATGGCAAGGCGTATATCAACCTGGAGGACAAGGACCTGGTCGCCGTCGTAGATCTCAAAACCAACAAGGTCATCGCCCGCTGGCCCGTTGCGCCCGGTGGTCATCCTGTGGGCATGTCCATCGACAGCCGCGATCACCTGCTCTTCATCGGCTGCCGTGACCCGCAAAAGCTCATCGTAATAAACACGGAAACCGGCAAAGTGGTCGCCGCTCTGCCCATCGGTTCGAACGTCGATGCAACCAAGTTCGACGCCGGCCATGCCTACGCAAGCTGCGGCGGCAGCGGCGAACTCTTCGCCGCCTCGCAGAAAGACGGCAAGTGGCAGATCGATCAGGTGGTCAAGACCTCCCTCGGCGCACGCACCATGGACCTCGACATGCGTAACCACATCTTCTATCTGCCCGCCGCGGAAACGGAGCCGGCCGCGCCCGGAGAACGTCGCCCGCACACGAAGCCCGATAGCTTCATGATTGTCGAAGTGAGCCAGAAGTAATCTCCCACCGTTCAATCGCCGAGCTGTATTTCGCAGCCAGGTTCCTGCCCGCCGCGGCAGGCAGGAACCTGGGTAACTTGGTCAGGTCCTGTTGCTAAATTTGCGAGCAAGGCAGTGGCTTGACCACCAAATTCGTGATATTGGTGACAATCTGATCGAAGGCATAGCGTGGCTGGACTGAAAGTTTTTTCCAACCTGGATCGTTGAAAAAGCGATCCCATCCAGACTCAAGGTCCGCCATCCCGGAGAAGGCCAGCATGTAAGTAAGACACGGCGTACGAGAACCGAAAAGCACGTCACCGAAGAAGACTGGATGGAATCCGATCTCTTCAAAGACTTGGAATGCGCCGCGATGGAACATTTCTACTTTCCGGATGTGATCTGCGTAGCT
>DASYGR010000024.1:0-6548 GCA_035999525.1 Terriglobales bacterium | reverse complement strand
GCGCAGCGGGCATGTACTTGGAGAAAATTGCGAAGTTGTTCGCGCTAAGGGTTGGGTCCGTCTTAATCGCAGCATAGCCAGCTGCGGTTGGACTGGAAACCACAAGGCCGCTGCTTCCAGTCTGCCCGACCGGCTGACGCTCAAAATCTGTAAAGAAGAACAACTTGTTCTTCACAATCGGTCCGCCTAGTGTTCCACCATAGCGGTTGCTGTCAAATCGAGGATTCTTTAGAATCCCCTGAAGCGCGTAAAAATTGTCTACAGCATTCAGGTTACGATTCCTGAAATATTCATAAACCGAGCCGTGAAAGCCGTTGGTGCCGCTCATGATCGTTGTATTAAATTGGCCGCCGGAGGAGTGCCCGAACTCCGCATTGAATTGATTCTCTAGCAATGTAAAGTTCTGGACCGCATCGTTCGGAACCGTAATTAAAGCTCCGGTAACCGACTTATTATTATTGTCAACGCCTTCTACCGTGAAGTTGTTGTCGCGGGGGCGTTGTCCACCCACTGAAGGGCCAACTCCCAAACCCATGGCGCTTGAATTCGTAACTCCGGGACTTAACAGCGACAAGTTCAAAACGCCGGCGCCATTCGCGCCAGCCGACGTGATACCCAAATCCTGAGAAAATCGGGAATCATAGGTGCTTTGCAATTGCGCGGATGACGTATCCACGGGAGGCGCAACGCCGGAAACTTCCACGGTGGTTGCGCTGCTCCCGACTTCCAACTTGACGTTCGCGGTGCCGACCTTATTCAGTTCCACCGGAATGTTCGTCAGGGTGGTGGTCTTGAAATTCGGCGAACTCGCGGTAACGTTATAGGTGCCGACCGGCAGATCGTTAAACCGATAGTCCCCCAGCGTCTTGGTTGTGTCAGTTTCGATTTGGCCGGTAGCAACATTAGTAACCGTCACGGTCGCGCCATTTACTGCCGCTCCCGATGGATCATATACGGTTCCGGTCAAGCTACCATCAATGGTTTGGGCAAATGTCGGAATTGCTAACAGAGCGAAAACCGCCAAGGTCGCCAGCACTATCGCGAAACGCTTAAGGATTGAAACTGTATTCATCACTATTTCTCCTGGGGAACTCAAATTGCGAGATACGAAACCATACACAACATCAAGACACAACTATCGAGAACATACTGTAGAAAGCAAGTGCCGTTCCAAAGGCGAAGCTCAATATTTTCCTTTAGATAGTTACACTTACTGGCAACGCGAAGATGCCGGCTATTATTAACAATATGGCAAGGGCCGATAATCTATGAAATCGTGTATTCGGCCGCCAAGATTCGGGTGCTAAATTAAGACGTGCCAATGCCGAACTAATTCTCCGGCCTTCAGGCACGAAAGATGCCTGATCGTCGAGGAATCTGCTTAATGACGCCGACCTCGTTTTGCGGCCGGAGCTTCTTTCCCTTCTCCTGGGTTCAGAACTCGACGCACGATCGGCGTATTCAATTTGTACTTTCGCTCAACGACATTTCCCGTGGCATCCTTCACCCGCAACACAAACACGGGCAGCATACCCTCTTTGTCGAAATTTTCCTGCGAAACCCTCACTGGCAGAATGCCATTTAGTTTGTGCTCGCGATAGGCAGTCTCATAACGATGCCGTCTCACATTCCATGTGAATACGCGAATTTGGTTATAGTCGAATGGCAGCCCATCTTTCGGTTCAGTGAACAACACCAGATACTGAGGCACTTTCTTGTCCCCATCCGAGACCTGATCGAGCACAAAAAATGCGACCATCCGTTGCCCTTCTGAATACTGAGCAATCTCGAGCGGAACATCCAAGTCAACCATTCGTGCCAACAGCCAGCCGGTTCTTCCCTGCTGATCGCGGATCAGCCACCAGTCCTCCATCGGAACCCCGACCGGCTTGCTGCTTGGGTTCGCCGGTCTCGCGGCGACTGCGGGCAAACCCTTCTCCACCGTCGCGCGCTTCAATATTTGTACTTTCGATCCCTCATTTAACTGATAAAGATGCTCGGTTTCACGTCCCGGGCTGACGTGGAGATTTGTATCATTGCGGGTTGTGCCGGCAGCCTCAATCGGGTCGTCCTTTTCCTGCTGAGCAAGTTTCTGAAAGCCTTGATACACCTGTTCTGAAGTTAGAAACCGCTGCTCAATCCATCCTTCTTCTCCGCCTGGAGCGCGGACCTTCACGAAGCGCCTATCTCGATCCAGCACCTCCAGGCGTTCCCCGTTTTTCACTACTCCCGTCTTATTGAATACTGCGGAGATGCGGTCCCGCAGAACCGCCTGCGGAACCGAGACATAAGCGATCTCAAGGACTCGTCCCCGGCCGCGATTACAAGCTGTCGAGCCAAGGCAGGCGGCCAATAACAACAGCAGCATCCAAATTGAAAGTGAGTGGACGGCAGGTTTCACAGGGATTAACACAATATATCGCAAGCACGGCTATTTTGCGGGTCTGCTCTTATCCAATGAATATGATTCCGAAACAGGCGACCACCAAAATTGGCGCCATGAAAGCAGTGCGCTGTGCGCCCTGCCACGCTTAGTGCTGCTTTCCGCAAGAACCGCAAAACGAAGAAAATCAGACTCAGCTACGCCAACTTTTATCTTAAGATTCCCCGGTTAGGGTTTTTCTTGACTTCGTGCGTGCTGTGAAATAGCTTGTCCATCTCATTTGCAGGCAGCGATGACAACAACTTGCTGCCCGGTTCAGATCCTCAGCTTCCCCTATCGATAGCACCCGGCCAAGTCGAATGCCGGCTTGGAATATTTCATCCAGGGGAGAGTTGTGTACATGAACGAACCTGCCGTAAATGTCTCATTTTCGCGAGACATCCTGCCTTTATTCAGACCCACAGACATCGAGCACATGAGCGCCTTTGGAGTTTTTCTGCACAAGCATGAATGGATGTCCCAGCCTTCTAACTCCCGCAACGTATTTCGTCATCTGACAGGTGAAGCCCAGCCCCAGATGCCATTAGGCGGGCCATTCTGGAGTGATGAGCAATTGAATCTGCTGAAACGATGGATTGAGGAGGGATACCAACCATGAGTGGAGAGACGGGCGTCCCTGCCCGTCCAACTAGCGACTAGTCCACCGTCAGCGTTGCCTGGCCCGTGATATTGCCGGACGTGGCACTGATCGTGGTTACCTGATTCGGAGGAATTCCAGTCGTCACAGCCGTAAACAAGCCTGAACTGTTAATCGTCCCCGCGCTCGCATTAGAGGTAGCCCACGTCACGCTGGACGTAATGTCTTGGGTTGTGCCGCCCGCCAGGGTCGCCACGGCCTTGTATTGCTGAGTACTGCCCTCAGTGATTGTGGAGCTTGTCGGCGTTACCGCGATCGAAGTGATATTTGCCAGCGCAATCGTAATTGTGGTGGAGCCACTCACCGTTCCCGACGCTGCGGTAATCGTCGCCGTCCCGGGGGAGACCCCAGTCACTAACCCAGTCTTAGTGATACTGGCAATCGTGGAATCCGAAGTGGACCAAAAAGCCTTATTCGTCAGATCCTGCGTCGTGCCGTCGTTAAAAGTTCCAGTTGCCGCCATTTGCAGAGTGCTGCCTTGTTGAAAAGTGGGAGTAGTCGGGCCGACAGTAAGGGTGGATAGCGTCGGATTTACGAAAAATCCCCTGCATCCGATGCCCATCGCCACCATGAGAAGCGCGATAGATCCCGCTAACAGTTGAAATTTTCGGCTTTGCTTGTTCATGTTAGAAAATCAGATCGTCGCATTACCCGAACTACTTTAGGCTTCGTTCTTAATAAATTGTAGCAGAGAACATTCCGCAAATACCTTGCGCGCGGACATGTACCAGAGTGTGCATAGGATCATGCCCGATCCTTATTCCCAATTAAGAGAAGAATGCTTGATTGCGCCACACTTGCAGAAAAAAATATGAGCGATGGTTTGGCTGTCTCTAAAACTCCTGGGGTAGGGACGTAGATTGCTGCGTCTCTCCCTATAGGAAGGTTTGCCGGGGGGCCGCCTAATTCGTTCGCTTGGCTTTTGCGATTCGCTCGTCAATCAGCTTGCGACCGGCGAAGCCTTCACTCACGCTGTGCCAGTGCGTAATTCCATCTTCGCCGAGCTTCCAGCAGAGCAGCACCGTGCTGCCGTCTACTTCGCAGGGAAAATCCAGCAGACCAATATCGAGGTCTTTCACCTGAACGCCAATGGCATCAATTTCAGCCATGGCATCTTTCACGCGGTGAATTGTCTTTTCCCGCTCTGCTTTGCGACGGGCCAGTTGCACGACGTTCACCAACAGGCCTCCGCTAAGGAATACGCGATGGGCTAACGCCTGGAATTCCAAATCAACGGCTTCGATCAATTTCTTGCCGTCAATAGAAACGCGCAAAAGAGATTCAAGAGTAGGAAGTAAAGATTGAGCTTCTTCGAGGGTAAACGTTCGATCTGACATAAGAGGTGTGTAGTTATTCTAGCGCAAACCGTCGTTGGTCGTTCGTCTTTGGTCGTACTCACCAAAAAACGCACAACGAGAATCAGTCACGATAAGGGCCCGCGAGGAAATAGCTGATCCTGAAAATCTACCCTGTTCCAATGGCCGAAACTCCTCTCACCAGGCGCCGTTAAAGCATAAATTTCGCCGGTCTCACAGGCGCGGTACCAAACCTCGTCTGCTGACCAACTCGTCCACAGCTGGGGGACCTGCTCAACGAAACCTCGTTCGATGGCTTCCAAGAGCATTCGACGAAGTTCACGATATTCGTGTACGGCGAGAAGCTCACGGCCGTCATACATGTTCTTAAATATGGCCACCATAGGTCCAACGGCCTTTACGCGATTTCCAGCATCCTATCCAGCGCGGCTTTCGCCCAGAACTTCACATCGTCTTTCACTTTGATCTGGTTCACGATGTTTCCTTCAACCAGATTCTCCAGTACCCAGCACAGGTGTTGCGGAGAAATTCGGAACATCGTTGTGCACAAGCATCCGGATTCATTCAGCGTGATGACTTTCTTTCCTTCCGCCGCAAACTCTTTTCCCATGCGATTGACCAAATGAATTTCCGTTCCCACCGCGAACATCGTTCCCGAAGGCGCGGTGCGAATCATCTTCAACAAGCCTTCGGTCGAGCCAATTCCGTCAGCCTTCTGGCAAACTTCCAATCGGCACTCAGGATGCACGATGACGCGAATCCCGGGATATTTGGCGCGCACCTGATGAACATGCTCAGGAAGAAAGCGCTGATGCACCGAGCAATGTCCCTTCCACAAAATTACTTTGGCCGCCTGCATCCGCTCGCGAGTCAATCCCCCATTCGGCATATACGGATCCCACACCACCATTTCATTCAGCGGAATTCCCATTGCGTATCCGGTATTGCGTCCTAGATGCTGATCCGGAAGAAACAGAATTTTTTCAGTTTTGCCGAATCCCCATTTGAAAGCCGCCCCCGCATTCGACGACGTGCAAACCACGCCTCGACGTTCTCCGCAGAACGCCTTGATCGCGGCCGTGGAATTCATATAAGTAATAGGAGTCACGCCATCGCCAAGTTCGGTCGTCACCCCTGCCGCCACCAGATGCTCCCAGCAATCCTCAACCTGTGTGATCTCGGCCATGTCAGCCATCGAGCATCCCGCATTGAGATCAGGCAGAATCGTGACTTGCCCGGGATGGCTGAGAATGTCGGCACTCTCCGCCATAAAATGCACGCCGCAGAAGACGATGTATTTCCCTCCTGCGTGCGCCGCCTGCTGTGCGAGCTTGTATGAGTCGCCGCGAAAATCGGCGAAGCGAATGACCTCATCGCGTTGATAATGGTGTCCAAGAATGACGCACTCGCGCCCTAGAATCCTGCGGGCCGCGGCAATGCGATCGTCCATCGTGTGGTCGGGCAGGACGAGATAATTCTCCAAGCTGCAAACTGATGTTGCGGTAGCCATGTTGTCCACGCTTTCAGCTCCGGAAGCGCCACCCATCGCGATCTTCCGCAATGCAAGCGCTATACGGAACGGGGATGTTGAAAGCCATCAGCAGCTACAGCCGATTCACTACGCGTCCTCTTCGCAACTAATCGAAAAAGCCGCGCCCAACCGGCGGGGATGTTGAAGCCGCTTATTACTTCATCTCAATTAGTAAGATGCTCAGAACCCGCGAAAAGTGGCACTCTTTCCAACATCGAGAGTCACTTGCGCAGGTTACCGAACGTCCATTGTTATTGTGCACGTTAGGACGCACGGAAAGCAAGCTTGTGTGGCGCGGGCGCCCTCGCCCGCGAGCATGCCGAGAAATTCTAGTCTCTAGTGAGTTCTGCCCCGCGAAGGATCAGCGCTGTTAGCGGTATCAATATCAATATGTAGTTTCTCAGTGATCCCCGGTGGATAGCAGTTTGTGTCTGAGCTGTATGTCGCCGAACACCTCGCAGTGTATTCCGGTCTCCGCGGCGATTGCGCAAACTGCCACACATCGGCACGCACGCCGCTTTCCTCTGGGCTAGGAGGTCGCTTCGGAAACACGCATCCCGGCGATGGCGGACACTGGTCATTGCTTACAAAATAGAAAATGCCTCGGCCGTCCGAATTCTT
>DASYGR010000460.1:0-2554 GCA_035999525.1 Terriglobales bacterium | reverse complement strand
CATTGGCAGGCTTGGCTTTCTCCCTGTACCTCGCGCATATCGAAGCCAGCGTTCTAGGAGTCTGGTGTGTTTATTGCGCCGCATCCCTGGGAATGATTTCTCTCATCACCATTCTGTCTATCGGGACCGTCGCGGCTCAAGTATTCCGCAAACCAAAATAAACTCTGTCATCCCGGCCAGAGTGCGGGTGCCCCGCCTTGTCTCTCCGCTCTTTGGAGGACAGGGTGGTGATTTGCTCTATACCGGATGCCGCCTATTTTCTCGAGACTGCTTTATGTGACCGTCCTGACCTTCAGCGCGATCCCGGAAATTAATATTGCTTTAACAATTCTTCTGTAACTCGGCGATAAAATTCGCCGATGCCCCAAGAGCCCCTAACCATTGAAGATCTCTTAGGATCGAATGGACAGCGCGTTCTGCGCCTGACCGGCCCGATCACTATCAGCAACCTTTTCGAGTTTCAGTCACTGGTGCGCGGCAACAAGACTCCCAAACTGATTTTGGACTTCGCCGGCGTGCCCTACATGGATTCAGCCGGCGTCGGCGCGCTCGTGGGTGCCCACGTAAGCCATTCAAAAGATGACCGCACTCTGGCATTGGCAGGTGTCTGCGAACGGGTACTCAACGCCCTCAAAGTCACCCGCGTAGATGGATTCTTCAAGCTTTACAACAACGTCGCCGACGCAGAAAAAGCCCCCGAATAGAAAAATCCCTGTTGCAGCGGCAGCTAATGCGGCGGCTGGCTCGCCAACCGCAGGACGGCAAATCGCGAACGAAACGTCCAAAACAAATGGCGGAGGGAGAGGGATTCGAACCCCCGGTACCCTTTCAGGTACAGCAGTTTTCAAGACTGCCTGTTTCAACCGCTCACACATCCCTCCGTGCTTCTTAACCTTACAACTGTTTGGCAGACGAAGAAAAGTCCCGGTTGGTAATTAAAGATGGCGGCGGCCGATATACCCTTTCCACCCTATTGTTAACCCGGAGTGTTGAACCTACGCTTAAGCGTGGGATCGAACGAATTGTTTACCTTGCCGACCATTCTCATCGTTGATGACAGCACTGTGATCAGGCGTGCGTTGCGTATGCTTTTTGAATCCATGGCTGGATGGGAGGTCTGCGGTGAAGCTGCCAACGGCAGGGAAGGAATCGAAAAAGCCCAGCAACTGAAGCCAGATGTGATGGTCCTGGATATGTCAATGCCGGAGATGGATGGCATCGCCGTCGCCAAGGCTCTTAAGACGAAAATGCCCGGCCTGCCAATCGTTATGTTCACCAACTTCGCCGAAGATCAATTTCTCAAACACGAGGTTTTATCCGCCGGAATCGCCCAGGTAGTATCGAAGTCAGATTCGCAGGGATTGGTTCGAGCGGTGAAGCAAGTTTTTGACGCGTAAGTTTACGTAGCCTGCCTTACTCGAGACCAACAAGTTCCGTCAGCAGCATCTTTCTTACACTTTCGCAAGTGCGGGTGCCGCTCGCAACTTTGCTGACGTAGGAAGCATCCACTCCAAGACGTTCGGCCACTCGTCGGTAAAGACCCAAATGCAAGCGATGAGTCTCTAACAATGCCGCAACGCGCTTAACGGACAGCCTGGATGGGGAGTTTCGGGCAGACTTAACTGTGCGCGGAAAATTCATTTCAGCCTTGATGGAAGCTAACGTTTCGCGCCGTGAGTCTTTTGTTCTGTTTCGGAGCATGGCTCAATAAATATGAACACATGCCGTCCAGAGATAATGGTCAAATTTGACCGGTCAGCATAATTGAGGGCTGTCTGGCCGGCAGCGAATTCTGATTGATTCGGAGAATTTGTCTCACAACTGCCTCAGTATTCTCTTCACTCGCTGGTTAACTGCGAGCCGCGCTTCCGGCGGTTTTCTTCCTCATCAGAATTCACCGCAACCCCCAGGAAATATCCACTCATCCAGTATTTGTCCACCAGTAAGAAACACTGCCGTTCCTCCACGGTCATGTGCCGGTGAAATTCCATGAAGAATCGCTCTTGGATTTCTTCGTAAGTGTTCGGCTGAAATTGTGTCATCCGGCCACGGTATTCGGCATCTTGGACCAAATCTGAGCACAAATGACCAGGGACTAAAACATGTGTTTGATTTAGTTCCAATGTGGACACCCTGCACCGCTTCAAATCGGGCGCTAGTTCCAAGGCTAGGTTCCGGCGCATAGAACCGGGTTAGCAGTAGGTCACATCTTCAACGTTGTTTCCAGCAACATGGGGTTTTCAGCCAAGAGTATTTTCAGCAGGGCGTTACGGGAGGTCAGTTGATAGTTCTGAGTTCGCGGTTGTCAGTTAAGAGCAGATGCCACGGAGAAAAAGTATATCGCCGCCGCGGCTATGATTCGAGATTACGGGAAGATGCCACTCTTCTCGTATGGCGGACCAGGTTCGATCATGACGTCAATCGGAAAATCCCCATTCTTATAGGCTTGTGAGAACTTGTGAACACCCGCGAGTTACTCGTCGGAGAAGGTTAGTAGCACCTTGAGCAAGCCTCGATCGTCTCCGAATACATCGGTGATCGCGGCCAGATGCTC
>DASYGR010000425.1:0-12557 GCA_035999525.1 Terriglobales bacterium | reverse complement strand
ACTGAGCTACGGGCGCGTAGATAGATTCTAAAAGATTCTGCACCTTCGCGACCATCGATTTGTCACTTTCGTGTCATAAACTGTGCCAGAATTCCCGGTTTCTGGCACAGGGGTCGCCGTCCGCGTAGTCATTCAGTTCATTGGCTTCGCGATTGAGTTTTTCCAAGGCTTTTCTTGGCATCTTCACAATACGCGGCTCTCTGAGGTCCGCAACGAAACGACCGTCCAGCCCGATACAACTGTCACTCGACGGCCAGCGCGATCTAAAACAGAAGGTTGTTGTGCCGATCTTGCGCTGCGACATTTTCCTCGCTGTGCCGGAACAAGATTTTTGCGATGAAATATCTCGCTCCTACGCACTTTGAAAAGGCGAGCCGAACGTTCGGCTACCACCGGATTACACAGTCTGCGTGCGTGGCTCTCCCGTCCTAATAATCGAAGCAAAGGCCCCTGCGGTCAACGCTTCGACGGGCCGTAAATCGAGCGCAGAAGATAGGCCCACGGACGGGATACCGCGCGTTCCCATCATCAGACGCTCAGCAAGGACATGGAGCGTCACGAACTACAGCGTAGTTACGACCCCTCAAGCGTCCCGCGAATCTCCGAGCGCGCCCGTGCATCCAACCCAAGCGAAGTGTAAAGTAGAAGCGAGCAAATCCAGAGGAACGGAGACGAGCACGGAAGCAGCATGGCTAAACCGGTGCTGATGGCCGTTGACGATGACGCCGAGGTCTTGCGTGCGGTCGAGCGAGACCTGCGCAAGCATTACGCCGAGCATTATCGCGTGTTGCGCGCTGATTCCGGCGCCGCCGCGCTCAACGCGCTCCGGGGACTGAAGAGACGCAGCGAAGCGGTGAGCCTCTTGCTTGCCGATCAGCGCATGCCGGAGATGAGCGGCGTCGAATTCATCCAGCGTGCCATGGATATTTATCCGGATGCGCGCCGCGTCCTGCTGACGGCGTATGCGGACACGGATGCCGCCATCCAGGCCATCAACGAAGCCAAGATTCATCACTACTTGCTCAAGCCGTGGGACCCTCCCGAGCAGCAGCTCTATCCCGTGCTGGATGACCTGCTGGAAGACTGGCAGGCATCGTATCGCCCTGCTTTTTCGGGAGTTCGCGTACTTGGCCATCGCTGGTCTCCCCGTTCCTACGCTGTGCGCGATTTCCTGGCGCGCAATCAGATTCCGTACCACTGGCTCGACGTGGAAGACGCAGCAAAAAACACGGAAACCCGCGATGCTCTTGCCGCGGCGGGCGGAGAAACGGGCAAGCTTCCCGTCGTTCTGTTTTCGGATGGGACTTCTCTCTCCGATCCGACGACTCTGGAAATCGCCGAGCGACTGGGATTGCGCACGCGAGCGGAGACTTCCTTCTATGACCTGCTGATCGTCGGCGGGGGCCCAGCCGGCCTTGCTGCAGCGGTCTATGGCGCCTCGGAGGGATTGCGCACAGTGATGATCGAACGAGACGCTCCGGGCGGGCAAGCGGGCATGAGTTCGCGCATCGAAAATTACCTGGGCTTTCCGTCAGGCTTGAGCGGCGCTGACCTCGCTCGCCGTGCCGTCACGCAAGCGCGCCGTTTTGGCGTGGAAATCCTCACGCCGCAGGAAGTGACCCGGCTGCGCGTTGAAGCCGGCTCAAAATTCGTCGCTCTTGCCGACGGCACAGAAATCGGCGCAAAAGCCTTGATCATCGCTACAGGCGTTTCCTACAGCAGACTCGATGTCCCCGGGATGGACCGAGTGCAAGGCGCGGGCGTCTATTATGGCGCGGCGATGACCGAAGCTGCCTCCTGCCGTGGCCAGGACGTTTACATCGTGGGTGGCGCGAATTCCGCGGGGCAAGCCGCCATGTTCTTTTCGCAGTACGCTCGGCGGGTTATCATGCTCGTGCGCGGCAGTTCACTTCAAACCAGTATGTCCCAATATCTAATCGACCAGATTCGTCGTACAGAAAACATCCAGGTCGAACTGAACTCGCAGATCGTCGAGGTCTTTGGCGATGTTCATCTGGAAGCGATTTCCGTCCGCTGCTCCACAACCGAGGAAGCGCAGAAAATCTCCACGAACTCTCTGTTCATTTTTATCGGCGCCGCTCCCGGCACGGACTGGCTCACAGGCGTGATTGAGCGCGATGAAAAGGGCTTCCTCTTGACCGGGCCGGATCTGATGCGCGACGGCAAGCCTCCGAAAGAGTGGCCGCTCGAGCGCGATCCGTGGCTCCTGGAAGCCAGCGTCCCGGGTATCTTCGTGGCGGGAGACGTGAGATATCGTTCCATCAAACGCGTTGCCTCCGGCGTGGGAGAGGGTTCCAACGCAGTGCAATTCGTACATCAGTACTTGAGTACGGTGTGAGATGAGCGAACAGCAAAACGCCGAACAGACTGCGCGCTTCGCCACTGCCTTACGCGCCATCCCCATCTTCGCGGATCTGTCCGCGGAAGAACTGCAATGGCTGGCCTCGCGCATGGACGAAGTGAGCCTGAAAGCAGGAGAAGTGTTCGCCCGCCCTGGCGACCCCGTCGATTATCTTAACGTTATCCTCGAAGGCGAGATTCAGTTTGAACGTGCGGATGCTCCTGGTTCGCCGGTTTTCATGGCCGCTGCCGGCCAGGTTACCGGGCTGCTTCCCTTTTCTCGTCTCACTCAAGTTCGTGGCATTGCGCGCGCCGTTCTGCCTTCGCGGATGCTTCGCCTCCACAAACAACAGTTCCCGGAATTGCTGCAACGCATGCCTCAGCTTGGCCAGCGTCTGGTCGGCCTGATGTCCGACCGCATCCGCGAAATGACACGCATGGAAACGCAGCAGGAGAAACTGATGGCGCTCGGGAAACTCTCCGCCGGGCTTGCCCATGAGCTGAACAACCCCGCCGCCGCGGCGCGCCGAGCAGCGCAAACCCTAATGGAAGCGATGGAAGGTGTCCGCGCTGCCAGTCTCAGACTTCTTCAGCATTCCTTCTCTGAAGCCCAGCGGGTTGGGATGTTGCAATTCGAACAGGAAGCCATGAAGCAAACCGCTTCCACAGAAAAGCAGTCATCCGACCCTCTCGACTTCAGCGACCGTGAAGAAAAAATTACGAATTGGCTTGAGCTCCGCAATGTCGCCGAGCCCTACCAGATTGCCCCGCTTCTGGCGGATGCGTGTATAAGCCCGCAGAAACTGGACGCGCTTGCGGCCACGATCGGCGAGGATTCCGTGGGACACGTGCTGCGCCGCGTCGCCGCGCTGATCACCGTTTATGGACTGGTTCGGGAAATCGACAACAGCACGCGCCGCATCAGCGATCTGGTGACGGCCATCAAACGCTATTCCTATATGGATCAGGGCGCCCTTCAGGAAGTAAACCTTCAGGAAGATCTGGAGACCACGCTGAAGATCTTTGGCCATCGCTTGAAAGATGGCGTCACCGTCGTTCGCGACTACGATCCTGCACTGCCGCGGGTCTGCGCCTATGGCGGGGAGCTCAATCAGGTATGGACCAATCTGATTGACAATGCCATTGACGCCATGCAAGGCAAGGGTGAACTTCGCGTGCGCACTCTTCGCGAGCTGGACTGCGCCGTGGTGGAAATCGGCGACAATGGCCCTGGGATTCCGCCGGAGGCGCAGGGGCGCGTCTTCGATCCCTTCTTCACTACCAAGAAAGTGGGAGAAGGCACGGGCCTTGGCCTTGATACTGTCATGCGCATCGTGCGAAAGCACCACGGATCGATCGACCTGAAGTCTCAGCCCGGCGACACGCGATTTCGCGTGCGTCTGCCGTTCAAGCAGCCAGCCGTAATATCCCAGAGCGAGGGGCCGCACGAAGAGTCTGTTCAATCCGAAAAACATTAGCGGCGTCTCAGCGCTGTTCACATGCTCAGGCTCGGAGTATTCTGTCGGTCTCGCTATTCGTTCGAGAGAAATCGATGGATTTGAACATTACAACGCGTGCGAACGGAATCGCCACGATCGTCGACGTTTGCTGCGATGTCACTCTGTACAACACTCCTGAGCTTCGCAAGGCGCTTATGGACTTGCTGAAGACGAAGAAGTCGCCGCGCGTAATCGTGAATATGACCACGGTACGTTATATCGATAGCGCGGGAGTTGCCTGCCTGGTCGAAGCCTTGAAGGTCGCTAAAGATTGGAAGCTCGGCTTTGCGTTCTTCGGGCTGAATCGCGTAGCGAAAGAAGTCCTCGAATTGACGCGTTTGATTCACGTGTTCGAAGTGTACGACACGGAAGAAGAGGCCGTGCGTGGCGCGCGGCCGACTCCTTCCAGCGCCGCGGTTTGAGACTCCACTAGCCCTCACGGAGGCAGTCGGACAGGCTTATGCATCCTAGGAATTCTTCGTGGCATCCCAGCACCGGAATGCGTGCCAGCCGAAAAACGATGGGAGATTCGTAAAATGAATTCGAAAACAGCAAAGTTCACCCGAGGTCTAATGGTGTTGCTGCTTTTCATTCTGATCCCCATGGCATTGCGGGCGCAGACGACTGGCGCGACGTTGTCCGGCACCATCACTGACGCGGCGGGCAAAGTGGTGGCGAATGCAAAAATCTCCGCCACGAATCTGGCCACGAACCAAGCCACTCAAGCGGAAACAAATTCTGCCGGGTCTTACAGCGTGCCAAGTCTCCCGCCGGGCGATTACGAAGTGTCCGTTTCCGCGGCGGGGTTCGACACCAAAGTAGCCAAAGTGACGGTCGCAGCAGAGGCCAATCAAACGCTGAACGTGGCTTTGACTGCCTCCCTTTCGCTACAGGATCTCGGCTTCCCGGCCACACAGACCCAGGGGAACGCCGCGGAACAAGCACGCCTCAATAAACGATCGCATATGCTCCAGGTTCATCAACGGCTGGGCTTGATCACCACCATTCCGTTGGGCGCCACCGTCATCAGTGGCTTCTTCGCCGGCGGCAAAACCACTAGCTCTACGAGTCGCGACTTGCATGCTGCTCTGGGCTCGGCGACGACGGGCTTGTACGTCGCGAGCGCTTACTACGCCATCTTTGCACCTAAGATTCCAGGAACCAAAGTCGAGGGCAATATTCGTCTGCACAAAGCTCTGGCCTGGATTCATGGCCCAGGGATGATCCTGACGCCCATTTTGGGGGAGATGGCGTTTTCTCAACGAAGCAAAGGAGAGAGGGTACACGGAATCGCGCGGTTGCACGGGCAGGTTGCGATCGTCACCGCGTCGGCGTATGGGCTCGCGATTCTCTCCGTATCGCTCAAGTCGGGTTCCGTTTCCAAGTCCGCACACGCGGTCCTTGGGATCTTCGATCGCAAGCGGCCCCTTTCCGCCAACGCGTCCACGGACAACAACGCGCAGACGGAAGGCGCGAAAAATGTGGAAGCCCACAAGACTCTGGAAAGCGGATTCTTGAAAGGCTCGACGTTTTATCCCGATTGAGTCCACTTCGGATGGCCCGTCCACACGGGTTACTGTCGGGACAGCGAATGCGCCTGTCGATGCAAAATGCCGCATTGAGTCGCGGTTCAAAAAAGGATGGAGTCATGAACAGGAAACTCCTGATCGTCATTTTGCTTTTGGCTCTTCCCGCCGTTGCCCGGGCGCAGAGCCAGTGGGTTCTCGAAAAATCCACTCTCACATATCATGTATCGCACCCCTTGCATGAGTCCGAAGGCACTAGCCATGCGGCGCGAGGCAAAGGCGTTTGCCAGGCGGGGCAATGTGATTTTTTGATCGCCGTGCCTGTCAAATCATTTGATTCGGGGGACAGCAATCGGGATCTTCACATGCTTCAAGCCACGCGGGGCGCGCAATTTCCGATGGTCACCGTGCGCGTTCATTTGCCCGAAGCAGCCCTTACATCAGCAACGATTCACTGCGACTTGGAGATTCAATTTGCCGGTCAGACGGCGGCCTATAAGCAGGTTCCATTCCAGGCGGTTACCCACGGAAACGATACCGAGATAACAGGAACCATTCCAATGACGGTATCCGATTTCAAGATCGACGCTCCGAAACTCTTGACGGTCCCCATTAAGAACGAAATACCGATACGCGTGGCGATGACGTGGCAGCGGGGAAAATAGCGTTTGCGAGGCTGAAGGAAGTCTACCGGCGGTCCGCGGCGAGGTGGCGAACGTCGCGGCCAGCGACCATATAGATGACATCTTCGGCGATATTGGTGGCGTGGTCGCCGATGCGCTCAAGATTCTTGGTGACCAACACAAGCTCAAAGGCCGGAAAGACGACCGCGGAATTTTCCATCATGTAGGTGAGCAGTTCGCGGAAAATCTGATCGCGGAGATGATCGACTTCGTCGTCGCGGATGAGAACCGATTTCGCAAGTTCCGCATCGCGATGAACCAGGGCATTCAGGCTGTCGCGAACCATGCCTTCGGCGAGCTCGCTCATGCGCGGCAAATCGACATATGGTTTGACTTGCGGATGGCGCAGGATGCGCAATGCAGACTGCGCGATATTGACGGCCTGGTCGCCGATGCGCTCGAGATCGTTGTTGATGCGCGAAGCGGAAAGGATGAAACGCAAGTCGACGGCCATGGGCTGTTGCAGCGCGACAAGCTGCATCACGCGGTCGTCGATTTCGATCTGCATTTCATTGATGACTTTTTCTTCGTCGAGGACGCGCGTGGCGAGCGCTTCGTCTTTTTGAAACACGGCCTGCACAGCCTGATGGACGGCGCGCTCGGCGAGCCCGGCCATCCAAAGCAGGCGCTCCTTCAATTCTTCCAGATCGTGATCGAAATGCCGTTCCATCAATGCTCCTTGCGTGCCACCGCTGTCTGACCGAACCGCGAAAGCCTCGCGTCAGTTTGCGCAGAAACGACCCAAACCGGACGTGAGCTACAAACGAAACGCTCTAGCCGAAGCGACCCGTAATGTACGCCTCCGTGCGCGGGTCGGACGGCGTCGTAAATAACTTCGGTGTCGGCTGATATTCGATGAGCTTGCCCTCCAGCAGAAACGCAGTGAAATCGCTCGCGCGCGCGGCCTGTTGCATATTGTGCGTTACGATCACGATGGTGCACGAAGCCTTCAACTGAAAAAGAAGCTCTTCGATTTTTGCGGTTGTGACCGGATCAAGGGCGGAACACGGCTCATCGAGCAGAAGAACTTCCGGGTCGACGGCGAGCGCCCGCGCGATACAGAGCCGCTGCTGCTGGCCTCCGGAAAGAGCGTACGCCGATTTGTGAAGTTGATCTTTTACTTCGTCCCACAGAGCGGCGCGGCGCAAGCTGTGCTCGACCGAGTCGGAGAGGCTGCCTTTGTAGCCGTTGATCCGCAGGCCGTACGCGACGTTTTCGAAAATGGATTTGGGAAAGGGGTTGGGGCGCTGAAAGACCATGCCAACGCGTCGGCGGAGTTTCACGACGTCCATATTCATGATGTTTTGGCCGTCGAGCAAGATTTCACCTTCGATGCGAGCATGACGCACCGTTTCGGTCATGCGGTTCAAGCTGCGTAAAAAGGAAGATTTGCCGCAACCGGAAGGGCCGATAAGCGCGGTGACGACGTTGGCGAGAATCTCCAGATCGATGGAGTGGAGAGCTTGTTTCTGGCCATAAAACATCTTCAGGCCGGAAACCTTGAAGCGGAGTTTCCGATCGGACACGGAAGTGTTCTCAGATGATATCGGGAATTTTCTCGGCAACGCTCCCAATTCGCTCATCGAGTTGTCGGGGGTACTCATGTTATCGGCGCTTCTCACCGTGCCTGCGCTGGCCATAGGTCACCTGGGTACAGATGTTCTCCGCGACAGGACCAGCCGCGTGCTTACATTAACGACGAGCACGAACGCAAGCAAGACCAAACCGGCAGCCCACGCCTGTTCATGCCAATCGCGATAACCACTGAGCGCGTAGAGGTAAATCATAACCGGGAGCGAAGAGACAGGCTGATTCCACCCAGAACTCCAATAATGGTTGTTAAACGCGGTGAAAAGCAAAGGAGCGGTCTCGCCAGCAACGCGCGCGAGGGCGAGCATGATGCCGGTGATGATGCCGGAACTGGCTGCCGGTAGAATGACGGTCACGATCGATTTCCATTTGCTGGCACCGAGAGCGAGTGCTCCTTCGCGTAGCGGGTTAGGAACGGCGCGAAGAAACTGTTCAGTGCTACGAACGGTAATGGGGACGGTCATGACGCCGAGCGCGAAGCCCCCGGCAAGCGCAGAAAAGCGATGCATGGGAACCACCACGACCGTGTAAGCAAAAATGCCGATGATGATGGAGGGCACGCCGTTAAGAAGGTCCGTGGTGTAGCGGACGAGAAAACCAAAGGTACGTCCGCCGAATTCGGCGAGGTAGACACCCCCGAGGACACCGATGGGAACACCGAAGAGCATCGCCAAGAGCAGCAGTTTGCCGCTGCCCACAATGGCATTTGCCATGCCGCCGCCCGGTTCCCCGACGGGAGCCGGAAGCTTAGTGAAGAAATCCCAACTGATGTCTTTCCCGCCATTCCAGATGAGATAACCGAGAATAAAGAAGAGAACGGAAATGATCACCAGGGTACAGGCACCGGTGAGACTCAGCATGATGACATTGACCGACTTGCGCCATGCGGTGCGGAGGCTCATGCGTGCGAGCCTCCACGCTGTTCGGTGGCGAGGATAAGAAGTCTGGCCAACCCATTGAGGATGAAGGTGACGAGGAAGAGAACGAGTCCCAATTCAATCAGGGCGCTCAGATACATGGAGCCGGTGGCTTCAGTGAATTCATTCGCAATGACGGATGCGATGGTGTAGCCCGGAGCGAGAAGCGAGGCGGCGATTCTTGGTTCGTTGCCAATGACCATGGTTACGGCCATGGTTTCGCCGAGCGCACGCGCCATGGCCAAAAAAATGGAGCCAGCGATGCCCGCCCGTGCATACGGCACAACTACCTTGATGGTTGATTCCCAGCGTGTGGCCCCCAAAGCGAGCGCCGCTTCCCGCTGTTCCCTGGGAACGGCCAATAAAACTTCCCGGGAAACAGAGATGATAAAAGGAACGATCATGATCGTGAGAACGAGGCTGGCCGTGAGAATTCCAACTCCATAAGAGGGGCCTTTAAAGAGAGGTAAAGAGCCGAGAGCAGATTCCAGAAAAGGCGCCAAATAGACACGGACGAAGGGCACAACGACAAAAATGCCCAGTAGCCCGTAGATGACACTGGGAACGGCGGCCAAAAGATCAATCACGAACGCGAGCATGTCAGAGACTTGAGGAGGTGCCAATTCGGCCAGAAAGATCGCGGCGCCCACGCCCACGGGAACGGCGAGAGCAAGGGCAATGACCGAAGTGACGACCGTGCCATACAGAAAGGCCAAGGCGCCGAAGTGCTCGAAGACCGGATCCCAGGCCTGCGTGGTCCAAAAGTGCCACCCGAACGCGTGGCGGGATAGAGCGGAATTGGTCCAAAGCTGATAGACGAGAACAGAAGTAATCAAAACGATTGATGCGGCGCAAACCAGAGTTATGAGATGCGCAACGGCGTCGCCGACAGCCAGCTTGTGCAGAAAAGCGCGCACCGAGCCTGAGTCCGGCGCGCGCTTTACGACGGTGACATTCGAACTCATCCGCTATTGGACTTCGTTGATCTGGCGTTCCTCAATGCCGACGACTGCCTGAGGCAAACGAGCGTAATGGAGGATTTCCACTTGGGTCTGGCCGGTCGTCAGCATCCAGTGAAGAAAATCCTTGATGGTGTCGCGCTTCGTAGCGTTGGCAATTTTGGCCGGAATCAAGAGGTACGTGAAGCTGCAAATCGGATAAGCATTGGCACCTGAGGCGTCGGTGATGGAGATGCGGATGTCCTGGCGCATCTGCACTGCCGCGCCGCTGGCAGCGTCCGTGACCGTAGCCAAGCTGGCTTTAATGAATTTGTGAGACGAATTCTCGACGGTGCCGTAGTTGAGATGGTTTTGAATGGCGTAAATCAGCTCAACATAGCCGATGGCGTTTGGAGTCTGTTCGACTAGTCCCGCCACGCCTTCGTTCCCCTTCCCGCCGAGGCCCACGGGCCAATTTACCGAAGTGTTGCTGCCAACCTTCGATTTCCATTCCGGGCTGACCTTGGAAAGATAGTCGCTCCAAACAAAGGTGGTGCCGCTGCCATCGGAACGGTGAACCACGACGATGTCGTTAGCCGGAAGACTAACGCCCGGGTTGACACTGGCAATCTCAGGATCGTTCCACTTGGTGACTTTGCCGAGATAGATATCCGCGAGGGCTTGAGGAGTGAACTTCAATTCGGCTGAGACGCCGGGAATGTTATACGTGGGAAGAACGGCGCCGAGGACCGTGGGAAACTGGAGGATCTTGAACGAGAACGTTCCGAGCAACTGGTCGTTGAGAGGCATATCAGAGGCCCCGAAGTCGACTGTGCCGGCCTTGAGCTGTTGAATCCCGCCTCCGGAGCCAATGCTCTGGTAGTTGATTTCTACGCCGGGATGAGCTTTACGGTATTCGTCAAACCACTTCGAATAAATCGGATACGGAAAGGTGGCGCCAGCGGCGTTTAAAGACAGAGGGTCGTGCGACTGAGCGCGCGCCGAAACGGTGAGCGAGAAAACCAACACCAAAAGAGAGAAGCAACCGAGAGTCTTTCTTAGCATTTCCATGCGTCTCCTTTTAAGAGTCTGGGCAAAATATTCGAACCGCAAAAACGGGCTCCAGGAAGTTAGGAGTCCTTGATCATATTGACGACCGCGCGTCTACGGCAGGTCGTAACGCAAGTCTACAAAGCTCATTCCGAGATGCGCGCTTGCCGCATTTCCAGGAGTGCCGGTGGTTGACCATGGATTTCGCGACAAGTAGGAGATCTGCGTGAGCAGTTTCAGGTCGCCGTATTTCTTGTCTGACCACAGCGTCTGGTTCAGGCCGATGGTCCCTTCCTGGATGGTGCGATTCTGCCCGCTTCCGGAGCCTGGATAACCGTAACCAGTGAACGTCGGAGGCGGGCCGGCCGTGACTTGCTGAAAATTCCGGCCAAAATACACGCCACCGTAGTATCCGTAGAGCAAGCTTTTCTTGACTGTGTACTCGAATCCCCCGATACCAGAGCCGGCGTGAAGCGGCGACGGGACGAAATTGCCGGCCGCGCTGACATTCACTGTGAAATCGGGACCCTGCTGGAAAATATAACGGCCGCCTCCATCACTCCAGAAGGTGTTCGCGATCAGATGGAAGTTCTTGAACAATTCGAGGTTCGCGTTGATTGAGCCTCCGCCACCGGACTTGGTAACGTTTCCGAGGCCAGGCGTGTTCAGACGAAACGCTCGGTAGATTCCGGCTATTTCAACGTGAAAATTACGGCCACCGCCGTTGGGGTGCGTGTCGAAAGCCAGCTTTGATTCTACGTCTGGCGCTTTGTTGGGCGTCTTCGAGCCGCCGCCGTTGCCGTTATCATCGACCTGCGCGTTGTTGAATCCAGCAGGAAAAGTGACCAGTCCAGTTGTTTGTTGCTCGGGATCTTCAAGGGCGAAGCCCCAGGTTATGTTGTCATTTGCGTGAAGGACCAAGCGAACGCCGGGCGTGCGCAGCCAGATCAAGCCGAGCTGATAATTCGTGTCCATATCCTGCGAATAGAAGATGTCGCTGGGCATGGGGGAAATGCCAACACGATTGGGCGTCATCATGCTCCAGGATTGGCCGGCGAGAACTTCCCATTTGCCGCGTCGAACGTCGACCCAATAGAGGCGCATACGCAACGTGTTGGAGTGGCTGCCAACCTGGACGTTGGTGGCAGCGTTGCCGAGGAAATCGGCTTCAAGATAACCTCTGACTTTGAAGTCGCCAGGATTCGAGTCGACCTTCAATCCGATGCGCGAGTTTTGCGCGCTGAATCGCAGTTCCGAAAGCTGTCCGGCCGGCGAAGTTGCGTTGAATGGAATGCTGTTGAAGCTGGTGCCGATCCCGCTGCCGACATCCGTGGAACGGTATACAGAAGTGAAATCCAGGAAACCCAGTGGTGTAAACTCGGCGCCCCCGATCTTGAAAAACAGCGGCGACTGATCCGCTTGGTCGCCCTGCGTTGCCTTTGAGGAAACCACAGCCGCGGAGGCCGGGGAATCTGTAGTGCGCGTCTTCGCCGCCAATGACGAACTTTCGTTAAGAGCCGTTACCACATTTTTCCCCGCCGAACTCGATTCCGCGACGCGCGTTACCGGCGAGCCGGCAGAATTCGTGACTGTTCCCAACGCAACGGGCGTGGGAGAAGCCCACTCATCGCGGTTCCGGCCTTGGAGCGCTTTTATTTCTTTCTGCTGTTCGTCCAGAGCTTTGCTCTGTTTCGCCAGTTCTTGCTGTTGCGCTTGAATCAAATCCTGAAGCTTTTGAAGTTCCGTGGCCGGGGCAACATCTTCTGGCTTTGCGGGCTGGGCCTTCGCGGCAGCTTTGTTCGGAGCTGTTGCGGAGGATTCAGAGCCCTTGGTGGTTTTGGGGGCATCTTTGTCACCGCTTGCATTCGCAAACACTGGTGCTGCGCACAAGAACGCCACTGCTGCAAAACCAACTAGAGTCCTTCTCATTCACTCCTCCTTGAGGATGTTTTCGCGTTTTTGCAAGAGCTTGAATAGTGGGAATCAGTAAGCG
>DASYGR010000327.1:0-4488 GCA_035999525.1 Terriglobales bacterium | reverse complement strand
GTCACGAGACGGAAAATACATTTACTATGCCCAATCAAAGACTCCCGGCTACAGCCGCATCGAAGTCGGCCAAAGCCGGCCGGAACTCATCATTGACTTTAAAGAGCTGCATCGGTATCCCGATCAAGCTGGAGCTTGGATTGGTCTGGCCCCGGACGATTCCCCTCTCTTAGATCGTGACCGCAGCATTGACGCAATCTACTCACTCGAGCTGGAATTACCGTAGCAGAATTTCTATTCCCGTAAGTTTTGGGGTTCATCAATGGCGGCTACGAAAACCCCGCTGATCGAGCATCGCGAGGCATTCGATTTGCGAATATACCCGTTTTTCCCGCGGATCGCCCGGTTTTGTCAGACCACCCTTCCTTTTCAACCACTTACCTCCGCACAATGCACAACTTCACCACTAAACCTGCAAAACACCCCTTTCGTTGGGTAACTCGTGTAATTACCTAACGTCTTCAATAACCTAGAGGCTATGCACAAGCCAGTGAAGTATGTCGAGAAAGCAGTCACGGTTGCTGCCACCGGAGCGTGGGCAGTTTTCGAGCGGATGAACCGGGTTAAGCCCAATCCTTCTCCCAAGCCGAAGTGGTCGGATAAGCCGCTGCTGAAGTCTTACGAAAAATCGAAGCCGCCGCTGGGATGGCCGCGCCAGACCGACTCGCTGTGCCCGAAGTGCGTGCCGGAAATCCGTCAGCAGATTTTGGATGGCAAGCTGCCACTCGAAATCCTGATGAACGAAAAGGCCGGAGAGATCAAAGCGCAGATCGTCGAGCGCGACGGCAAGATTCTGATGCTGAAAGACTGTCCCATTCACGGGCACTTCGAAGATGTGATGTCCATTGACACCGAATTTTCTGAGCATCTTGAGGAAGTGTTTCCGGGCCGCGATATTCGCGCGCATAACGATGAGAAGCTGCATCATCACGGGTCTTCGACAGTGAAGTACGGTCGTGGTTCGGTGCTCACTATTGATCTGACCAACCGCTGCAACATGATGTGCGATCCCTGCTTCATGGACGCTAACCAGGTCGGCTTCGTTCACGAACTGGGCTGGGAAGACATTAAGACGATGCTCGACAACGCGATCACGATCAAGCCTCGGCGTCAGATGTCGGTGCAATTTTCGGGAGGCGAGCCGACGCTGTCTCCTTATTTTCTGGATGCCGTGCGCTACGCCCGCAAGGTGGGATACAACAGCGTGCAAGCCGCAACCAATGGAATCGAATTCGCCAAGAGTTTGGAATTCGCCCAACAGGCCGCCGACGCCGGGATGCGCTATGCGTATCTGCAATTCGACGGCATCGGCAACGCCGCCAACGCGCACAGAAAAGTCGGCAACCTGTTCGACGTGAAATTAAAAGCAATAGACAATCTGCACAAAGCAGGAGTCGAGATCGTCCCAGTAGTGACGATCGTAAACGGCATCAACAACGAGCAAGTAGGACGCATCATAAAATTCGCGTTAGACAATCCCAAGAAAATCGGATTCCTGAGCTTCCAACCGGTAAGTTTCACCGGCCGCGACGAAGCCATTACCGACGACCGCCGCGTAGCCCAACGCTACACGCTCTCGCACTTGGCTCACGACGTAAAATCCCAAACCGGATTAGGCGAGCCCGCCCGAGATTGGTTCCCAATCTCGTTCATGTCCACCTTCTCCGACTGGGCCGACCTCATGCACGTAGAAGATCAAAACAACGATTGGGGCCAATTGTCATGTGGTTGCCACCCTAATTGTGGGACGGGGATGGCGCTTATGATCGATAAGGAAACTAAGGAGGCGGTTCCGGTTACTGCGTTCTTGAAGGGCGATCAACTGGCTAAGGATATTGCGAAGGTCAACGATGCGGCGCGCGGAAAGTTTCTCACGATTGTTGGGATGGCGCTTTGTTTGATGAAGAATTATGATCCGTTTCAATCGCCGACGCATTTCAAGTTGATGGATTTGCTTAAGAAGTTTGACAAGAACTTTAATGCTACTGGGAAGAATTATGGGAAGGTTGGTCCGGACCGTACGATTGACGACGTCATGAAACGGCGCCAGGATCGCTGGAACTTCCTATTCATCGCCGGGATGTGGTTCCAGGATCTGTTCAATTACGACTTCCGGCGGACGGAGCAGTGCATCATTCCCTATGCCACTCAGGAAGGCGAGATTTCGTTCTGCGCTTACAACACTGGCGTGGGCTGGCGGAACATTATTGAGAAGATGCACATGACGGCCACGCTTACCAAGTGGTACGAGGAGCATGGACGGCATGAAATCTTCGCGGGTGGCAAGAATGTGAAGATGGAATCGGTCGAGCACGGTCTGTTGCTCAAAGATGAAATCGTCACAAAAGAAGAACAGCGTGATCTGGACAAGCTTGGTATCGCGAAGAATGCTCGCGAAGAAAAGACACGGGCTCGCGATTTGAAGCAGAAGAATGATCCTGCGTACAACGCGCGGATGGCTTCGCTTTATCGGGAAGTCGTTCTCAAAGAAAAACCAGTCGTGGCGGAGAACGGATTTATTCCGCTGGGGGCTTTGACTGGTCCTTCGAACGGTCATGCCAAGCCTGAGGTTGAGGTTGGCGAGCCGGTTGCGGGAGATTAATTTTCAGTCGTCGTTGGTCGTTCGTCGTTGGTCGTTCGGAAAATCTAAGGCCGCTCGAAAGGGCGGCCTTTTTGTTTGGTTTCAAATAGCGATTGCAGACGAGGCATCTTTGAAGGCGAAATAGGCGCGGTCAGAGATCCCCCCCAAGGGGACTCGAAGGAGACATCCCGCGCGCCGCACAGAGACGGGGTTCGGCGGTCCTCCCAGGTCTCGCAACGCCGGCGAGACCTGGGCACCCGGCGTACTCTTGCGCGTAAGGAAAGTCTGTGACGACTGACATTGATGCCTCCCACCTTTACAAAAAACGTAAAGGTGGGCCAGCCCCCACTTTTCGCAAAATGGCTAATGCTCGCCCGCCGCCGCTTCTTTGTTGATACGCCCCAGCAGGTCTGGGTTTGCCCTAAGCAAAAGAACTGAAGGTGGGTGATTATTCGACGCCTGGAGATCGAAGATGCCGAGCGGGATGATTTTCTGCGGACTTTTAGCGGATGTCTTTCGTACGACAGCCGCTTTCCTTATGGTTTATTGAGTCCGCTAATTTCTCGGCCTCATCCCCAACAAACGGGCTGAGCATAAAGTTCGTCCCTGTGATCGGATCACGGATTCTGGCTATCTTAATGGCTCGCCCGTTCACCACGAAGGCGATTCGCTTCCCGACATTACTCGCCGTGAATGTCTGCATACGCTTTGCTCCATCTGTCGTCACACTGACATCAAGCACTATCTGACCTTCTGTCCGCGACACAGTCGCATTGGTAAAGTCACTAATGGTCAATAGCGGTTTTCCATTGAGAGAAACGAGCCTCCCGTCATCAGAAGTCATGTGCCGCACTGAATCCTCGGGTTTATCAGCCACAACGCTGACTTCAATGGTTGGGCATGTCTTAAAAGCGTGGAGCGCGTCTTCCTCAAGTTTTTGCATGAGCGGGAGGTTCCCACCTTTGGCATGCAGCCCGCCAGCTTCATTACCACACCAGATCAAGCCCGGTTTCACTCCTAGTGCGTACAGGTGTAGGCTATCGTCCCAGAGAAATTGTTCAGGAATGTCCCAATAACCGCCATAGGCAATGGGGTCGTTCTTATCCCGACCGAGCTTCACAACTATGATCAAGTCGGCCTTCGAGATGTCAGTAGTGAGTCGATATTGCCCCCAACGTGAGAGTTGCGCCTTAACATCCTGCAGCATCGCTTGCTCATTCTCGCTTGCAAGGGGCCACCGCGTTAAAACGGCTGCAACCTTGTCAAATGAATCCGGTGGTGGCGGGTCAATGAGTCCGCTTTGGAGATTATGGTAGACGCCAACGAACAACGTCTTCGCTCCGCGCAACGAGCCGGCAAATTCCGGCCTTTGCTCGAACACAATTTCCGAGACCTTTGCGTTAGCACACCGCGACTGGGCACGAGCAGGGGCCGCGAAAAAGGCAAGCGCGACAGTTGGAAAGGCGCACAGAAGGAGCGATCTTCGCATACGTCCGACCGGATTGATAATACCCAATCGCATCAGCTGTTGAGAACAGGCCATTACGCTCAGAACCCTGTCAATGAGTGATATGGCGATGTTACGCCAACTATGACTTGGAGACACCGCCAAATCCACGGCTTTTATTGACTTGCCCTCGTATCCCGCCTACGATACCTCGACTCCATGATTGGCGAAACCATCTCTCACTACCGAATCGTCGAGAAGCTCGGTGGCGGGGGCTGGCCCTCGATAAGAGAGAAAGCTTTGTCGAGGCGTAGATGTTCTGGGCGGTGCGTGAGCACCGCTTGCTTTGCCAGAGAGAGGTTGAGGACCAAAGCTCTGGAAATATCTCACGCTGAATCAGTTTCCGGCGGAACGTCGTTCCACCAACCATCGATTCGACCTAAACGTCGGCCATGATTCT
>DASYGR010000310.1:0-5120 GCA_035999525.1 Terriglobales bacterium | reverse complement strand
GTGACCCAATCGTGGCGAAGAACCATCTCGCGCGCGGCTTCCGCGTGTATCGTGTCAACGTCGTCGAGCAAAGGAGGAGTAAACATCCCGGCGGCGTAAATTGTGAGCCAAAAGAAAAGAATCAGCGATATCGAAACGATCTGGCGGGACTTGCCACGGGGGGAATCTTCACAGGTTGGGACGGCGCTTATAGGAGAGGGTTCCTGACTCATGCACTATTCCGCAGCGATTATACGGGATACGCTTACGGATAAAGCCAGAGGAGACGACGATTTCACGGGCCGGAGAGCGTGCACTCACACGGGCTGTTCGCTGCCGAGGGTGGCCGCGCCATACAATCATACTAGCCGTTAGACGCTGCGGCTGCCTTGGCAGACGAATCCACTTCGATTACTTCTCTGACTTTGCGGGCGAGCGTTTTCAAGGAAAACGGTTTTTGCAGAAAGCCTGTGGCTAGATCAATCCCGCCCTGACGCAATACCGTGGCCTCCGCATAGCCAGAAACGAACAGCACTTTCAAGTCTGGCCTGAGGGAGCGGAGTTGGTCCGCCAGTTTCGCTCCTCCGATTCGCGGCATGACCACATCACTAATCATGAGGTGAATCGGTCCATTGAATCCTGAGGCGAGGTGCAGAGCATCTTCACCGTCCGAAGCCTCCAAGACCAAGTATCCGTTTAATAGAAGAAATTCTCGCTCCGATTGGCGCACTGCGGGTTCACTTCTACTAGCAGGATGGTTTCACAACCACGCGGAGTAGATCCTTCCACCGTGTTGAGCTGTGGGAGTTTCGCATTTGCGGCATGCACGCTGGGTAAATAAATCTTAAATGTAGTTCCCGCGCCTGGCTCGCTATAGACCCACACGAAACCTCCGCTTTGTTTGACGATGCCGTACACGGTAGCGAGGCCGAGTCCGGTACCTTCATTCTCTCCTTTGGTGGAGTAAAACGGCTCGAATATATGAGGAAGATGTTGCGGTGCGATGCCCAGTAACGGTGAGAAGGATATAGTCCCCCGCGGGCACAACCGCGTGTTTTTGCACATCAACCTCGTCGAGTTTAATAGCCGTTGTTTCAACCGTGAGCTTGCCTCCGTCCGGCATAGCATCTCTGGCATTGCCGGCTAGATTCATTAATACTTGCTCGATCTGAACGGGATCGGCCTTTACGACTCCCAGATGCGCCCCAGGAATAAAGACGAACTCGATATCTTCTCCGATCAGTCGCAATAACATTCTGCTAACTTCATCAATCACCGAGTTTAAGTCCAGGAGTTGCAGGAGTTGCAGGGCTTGTACTTGCTTGCGCCCGAAGACAAGCAACTGCCGGGTCAGACCGGCTGCACGCCGCGATGCTCCCATGATTCCTCCACATTGCGCCGAAGAGGATGCTTGGGGGCAAGTGAATCCAGCATCAGCTCCGCATAGGAGCTGATTACCATCAGCAGATTATTAAAATCATGCGCGACTCCACCCGCGAGTCGTCCGATAGCGTCCATCTTGTGGGCTTGTTGGAGTTGAACCTCCAGCCTGCACTGTTCTGTAATGTCCCGGTCCGTCGAGATGAAGTGAGTAATTTGTCCGGCGGCGTCTCGCAAGGGAGCGATGGTTTTCTCGACCGAAAAGGCTTCGCCATTTCGTTTTTGGTTCAGCACGTTTCCGCGAAAAGTGTTGCCTGAACAGACCGTCTGCCACATCGCTTCGTAACCCTCGGACGCCTCCTTCGCAGGGCAGAGAAAGCGAAGAGTATTCCCGAGGGCTTCACTCTTCGAATATCCGGTTAGAATTTCGAATCCCTGATTGACGTATTCAATGACCCCGAGGCGGTCTGTGATCGCGATCGGATCCGCGGATTGATCGAGCGCCTGCCACAGCTTGCGTAAGATGTCGCCAGTTTTCTCGGAGGAAGGCTTGCCGGAATCTGGAGAGCAGCGCACCGGAATCTGGAATACAGGCGGAATAAGTTCCAAACTCTTTGCGGGCCGCAATGATTAATCCCCTCTGAAGATCTCATCGGGATCCAAGGACAGAGGCATCTATGAATCGAAGGAGAGTCTGGTTACTTGGACGGTCCGCAGATGCCAACTTGGGACAAGTGCCATCTCGGGACGGAAGGCCACACGAAAAAGGCCGCATCTTGGAGATGCGGCCCCATCAGTCAATCTTTGTCGCAAGTTATTTGGGAGGCTCGGGCTTCGTAGCCGTCCCTGCTGGTTTCGCGGCTGGTCTGGATGCCGCTCCTGTCGGTTTGCTGCTGGCGCCAGCGGGCCTAGTGGGAGCCGCCACTCCAGACTGCGTATTGTAGGCGTCAACCACCGCTCGAGTGATGTCAACGGATCCGTTTTGCCAAAATACTGGTCCATTAGGCCATTGACTGGACGTATCTACGATGATTCCGAACCCATTATCCGCCGCGTACTTGCCAATGAGCGGAGCCATCTTTTGAAGAATGCGCTGTGCAATATCATTCTGTTGGCTCTGCGCATCGTCGCGCGCATCCTGGACTGAACGCTCGAGGGATTTTTGCTTTTGTTCGATTTGCTTCACCAGGTTCCCACGGGCGTCATCACTTAATTTTGTGCCCTGATCATTGAGCTGTTTCTTCAAGCTTTCGACTTCGTCATTCTGACTCTTTAACTCGTTCTGCTTGGGTTCCAGCTTCTTGCTCAGAACCTGAAAATCGCGCTGACCCTCATTACTCGCGTAAATTGCCTGTTCAATGTTGATGGTTCCGAGCCTGCTTCCGGTCCCACCAGCAATTGTGGAACCTGCGGAACTGGGAGCGGCAGGCAACGCGGCTGCGGCATCGCCGGTTTGAGCCAGAGCGGCGATTGAGAACACAACAGTTGCAAAAGTAACGGCTGGGAAAAATCGTGCAAGCTGCCTTGTCATTTGATTGTTTTCTGCTCCTTGGAAAATTATGCTGGACTGGCTAGATCTCTTTCAAACGCGAACGCCAGAAACGATCATAAGCTCACACAAAATTTTGGGCGTTCGTCGCGACCGTTCTGAAACGCGACAATTTAGGCAAAGATTAGCTAGATTATAGGTTCCACGCTCCTTAACAGTCAAACGATCATGCTCCCCATACCACCCTCTTAGAATGTCGTCGCCACCGTGAAACGGAATGTTTTGCGCGGTTCTCTTAACTGATACTGCGGCGAAAAAGCATTCTTGGTGAACTGATACGTGAAGTCTCCGGCGGCGCCCGCTGGGAACATGGCTCTGGTGATTGGAATTGGCGAGTTCACAGTCGTGTCCAGCCGCATCGGGTTATACGCCCAATAGACGCGAAATGGCGCGTTTACTATGGGCACAAAAACCTGAAGCTCCAGCCCGGTGGACATTCGCGGAGTCCAGTTCGTGTTGGGAGCCACAGTTAAATACCGTGAAAATGCCGGGATGGAAGAACCAGTCGCCCCTGGCAATTGTCCACCAAGACAGTTGCCTGCTATGTCTTGGGACGGGCAGCCAAACACAGTATTGTTGATGGAAGTCAATTGACCGGGATTGATGCGAAGCTCGGATTGCCTGAGGATAGGGTCGAAACCCATGTCCACAAAAGGCGCCAATGCCACTGGGCCAACGATCGTAATTCTGTATTCCAGATTGCCGACCACGCTGGCGTCGCCTCCAGGGAAAGTAATCTGATCGACTGGCACCTGAATGTTGTATGCGCCTCGCAGCGGGTTACTTGGATCCTTTGGAACGGTTGTGCCATCGGGATTGCGCAGTGCTACCGAGGTCACAGTAGGCAAGAACGCAACAGGTGAGACGGTCCTAATATCGAACCCACGCAGGTCATTCTCGCCGCCCATATAAAAGCGTTCAAATGGAGGCGGTACCAGTCCACCATATCCGGTCAGGAAAGAACCCTGCACCCGAAATCCAATGGTGTTGCGCCTGTTCTGGACCGGAATGAAACGCTTGTATTCGTAAACTGGACGAATGGTCCGCACCGTCCCCCCAATGCCGGCAAACTCGCCTGCAAGGTAGGTACTGCTCCCGCCATGAGGAGAGATGCCGCTATCCAACGTGTTTTTAGAATAGCTGGGAACCACTTTGCTGGTGATAATTCCATTCAATGCGTTCGGTCCGCTCACCCCGCTGAATGCCAAAAACGAAAACAGCGACTTGGATGCGGTGGTTAATGCGACGAGGGACGAAACATCGTAAGAATAGCTGATGCCCACACGCTTAAAGGAGCGGTGCAGCGGGTAGTTTAAAGACAAGCTGAAACCCTTGCTCGCTTGCGTGTAATTCTGTAAATTTTGCAGGAAAGCGGACGGCAACTGCACCTGCTGCCCGGTAAAGAGGGCCTGCTGTTGCGCCTGATCGTAGGTGTACTTGCTGCCGTATACCGTAAAACCAAGTTGAAGCGGACGATCAAATAAATATGGCTCGGTGAAACCGAACATCACATTCTTGGAAAGGCTGCCGATGTCCGCAGATACTGTAAGAGTCTCGCCCAACCCAAGGAAGTTATTGGTGCTGTAACTAAGTCCAATAAAAGTGCCGGAAAGCCCGCTCACGCCTCCCGTCAATCCGATGCTGTTCTTTCCCTTTTCGTGGACCTTCAGGGTGAGATCAACGGTGCCTTCTTTTTCATCGAGGTGACGGTCCGTCACATCCGGATCATCGGGCTTCAACTGGTCAAAATAACCCAGCTGGTTCAGGCGCAAAAGGCTCTGCTCCCAAGCCGCTTGGTCATACACCTGACCCTCCTCGAGACCTATTTCACGTCGGATCACTTTGTCGCGGGTAGTCGTGTTCCCCGTAAACTCTATGCGCCGAACGCTAAACTGCTTGCCTTCATCAATGTCAATATCAAAGTAGAGCAGTTTTTTCGCCTCATCCGGCCGTGGCGTGGGAATGGCGGTGAAATTAATATACCCATAGTGTCCGTATGCTTTTCGAAGGTTTTCGAGACCCTTCGCAATCTTGCTTCGGTCGGCGATATCTCCATCTTTGATTGGGAACAGGCCGCGCAACGCTTTGTTGTTATTCAACGCTTTGTTGTTCTTGAAAGTGATTCCACCCAAACGATAACGCTCGCCCTCTTCGATCGGAATCGTTAAATCCACTGCTTTGCCTAGCCCGCTCTGGACAAGCGGAACATGGA
>DASYGR010000285.1:0-3117 GCA_035999525.1 Terriglobales bacterium | reverse complement strand
TGTTCCAACCCACGCAGGTGGAGAATTATCCTGACGGCAAAGGGCCATTGCGAGGCGCAAAGTTCCAAGAGCGTTATCGCGGTGTCCACGTATTGCAACGTGACGAAAATGGACTGGAAAAGTGCGTTGCATGTTTTCTGTGCGCGGCGAATTGTCCGTCGAACTGCATTTATATCGAAGCCGCCGAGAACACGGCGGAGAATCGCGTGAGCGGAGCCGAACGTTACGCCAAGGTTTACAACATTGATTACAACCGCTGTATATTCTGCGGATACTGCGTCGAGGCTTGCCCCACCGACGCAATCACACACGGACACGGATTTGAGTTGGCAACGTTCAACGCTACGAACCTGGTTTACCGCAAAGAGCAAATGCTGGCCGCCATGCCGGCCCATATGGGGTCGAACGCGGTGTTCAATCAAGCAGAGGTCGTAGGCGGCGCGCCGGCTCTTCCAGTGCAAGGGAGCTAAAGTTCTTCAAAGACTTTGAATGGATTGAGACGCCGGCCCCCAGCGTGGGTCGGCGTTTGCATTAGAACAGTCGTTGGCCGTGCGCCGCTGGTCGTTGGCTTTGACCGGCGACCGTGTGGAGTTGGCAGGGTTTGATTCTGCCAACGACGAACGGCCAATGACTAACGACCGCCTTTATGACTGATTTTCTCCAAACCGTTCGCGAGCGCGTCGTCGTCTATGACGGCGCGATGGGTACCAATATTCAAAAACGTAATCCCACCCTTGATGACTATTGGGGCAAGGAAAATTGCAGTGAAGTGCTGGTCCTCAGCAGGCCGGACATCATCCGCGACATTCATGCGGATTTCTTCGGGGTCGGCTGTGACATCGTTGAGACCAACACTTTTGGAGCGACAAGAATCGTGCTGGGCGAATTCGATCTCGCCGATCGTGTGGCGGAAATTAATCTTGCCGCGGCTAAGTTAGCCAGAGACGTTGCCCAACAATTTTCGACGAAAGGCAGGCCGCGTTTCATCGCCGGGTCAATCGGCCCAACCACTAAACTGCCTTCTCTCGGCCACATCCAGTTCGATGACATGGTCGCGACTTATATCGAACAGGCGCTTGCGTTGATCGAAGGTGGTGTGGATGTACTGTTAATCGAAACGGCACAAGATTTGCTTCAGGCCAAAGCTGCGACAGTGGGCGTGTTCGAGGCCATGCTGAAAGCTGGCAAGCGTCTGCCGGTGACAGTTCAAGTGACACTGCAAGAGAGTGGAACGATGCTATTGGGCACGGAAATCGGTGCCGCGCGTACGGCTCTCGAACCTTTCGATGTTGATGTGATTGGACTGAACTGCGCCACCGGTCCGGCAGAGATGAACGATGCAGTCCGTTACCTGTCACTCTATTCTACGAAGGAAGTTTCAGTTCTGCCGAATGCAGGACTTCCGCAAAATGAAGGCGGGCATGCGGTTTACAAACTCACGCCCGAGGAACTGGCGCAATATCACAAACATTTCGTGGTGGACTACGGCGTGCGAATTGTTGGCGGATGTTGCGGCACTACTCCGGAGCATTTGAAAGCTGTCGTGGATGCCGTATCCGGAATCGAACCGGCGAGGCGCGACGTGAAGCCGACTGCCGCGGCGTCGAGCGCTTATACGTCTGTCCCGCTCGATCTCGATCCCAAGCCTTTGATCGTTGCGGAAGAAATGAACACCACCACGCGGGTGGAGCACTTCAAGAATCTGGTTCGCAGCAAGAACTACGACGAGATTCTCGCCCTGGCCAAGAAGCTAGTAACCGAAGGCTCGCACATGCTGGACCTATGCTGCGCCATCGTTGGCGAGGATGAAAAAGATTACATCACTTCGATACTGGAAAAAGTCGCCACGCGCGTTCCCGCGCCGATCCTTGTAGATTCGACCGAAGCTGACGTCGTTGAGGAAGCGCTGAAGCGAATTCCCGGCAAGGCCATTATCAACTCCATCAACCTCGAAGACGGTGAGAAGCGGACTTCGAAGGTACTACCGATGGCCAAGCGCTACGGCGCTGCCGTAATCGCATTGACGATTGATGAAGATGGAATGGCGCTGACGGCAGAAAAGAAGACCGCGATCGCGAAACGAATCTACGAACTCGCGACGAAGAAATATGGGATTCGTCCCGTGGACATTATTTTCGATGCTCTCACTTTGCCGATTTCCACTGGCCAGGACGAGTATCGTAACGCCGGCGTCGAGACACTAAATGCGATCAAGCAAATCAAGAAAGAATTGCCCGACGTAAAGACAATTCTCGGCGTCAGCAATATTTCGTTTGGCCTCGACGCTTATTCGCGCCGGGTTCTGAACTCGGTTTTCATGCACGAGGCCGTTGATTACGGTCTCGACATGGCAATCGTGAACTACACCAAGATCTATCCTTTGTACAAGATTCCTCAGGAAGAAGTTGCGCTTGCGAAGAAGCTGATTTATCACGACGTGTCCGACGGCGATCCGCTGCAAAAATACATGCAGCACTTTGCAGGAACCAAAGGCAAAGCACAAGCTTCCACCGCCGAGCATATCGAAACGCTTTCGGTGGATGACAAGCTGAAATACGCGATCATCAACGGAGAGAAATCCGTCGGCGCCGGCGCACACAAACAGTCGCTCGAAGACCTTCTGGAAGGCGCGTTAAAGCAGTATTCTCCGCTCGAGCTCATTAACACCGTGCTGCTCGACGGAATGAGAACTGTTGGTGAGCTATTCGGCGCGCGCAAGATGCAGTTGCCGTCCGTTTTAGATTCCGCTTCGGTAATGAAGCAGGCGGTCGCATATCTCGAGCCGAAGATGGAGAAGAAGTCCGGATCGCAGAAAGCCACAATTGTTCTGGCGACGGTGAAGGGTGACGTCCACGATATCGGCAAGAATCTCGTAGACATTATTCTCACCAACAACGGATATCGGGTCGTCAATCTTGGCATCAAGCAGGCTGGGGACGTCATTATCAAATCTGCCACCGAGCACAAAGCCGACGCCATTGGTCTCAGCGGCCTGCTTGTGAAGTCAACTCTGGAGATGAAGTATGTAATCCAGGATTTACAGCGGCAGAAACTCGATTTCCCCGTGATCTGCGGAGGCGCGGCGCTCACTCGAAAATATGTCGAAGACGATCTTCG
>DASYGR010000246.1:0-6202 GCA_035999525.1 Terriglobales bacterium | reverse complement strand
AGCTTCAGCCAGTCGTTAACCGCGGAACACTTGCAGAATTTCGCTGAGATCGCAGGCATTGAATTCTTGCGGATCGGCAAAGATACCCGTCTGGCTGAATTCAAGAACGAACTCAATTGGAACAAGGCGTATTACCTGCTAAGAAACGGGAACTAGCTGAGGTTTCTCTAGACAGTGCCATCGAAGAGTTTTTCTGTGTTTTTTCAAAGAATTGAGGAAGAGCTTTATGGAGCAGAAAAAGACATACCGCACCTTTCAGTTCGAGAACGTCGTGGCTTGGAAATCCGACTTGCGGGGAACATTGTCCGCCTCAGGGCATTCAGACGTCGAAATCGGTAACCCCCTCGCATTCAAGGGAAGTCCCGATGTGTGGTGTCCAGAAGATTTGTTAATTGGATCGTTGAACGCTTGCCTGATGTTGACGTTCCTTTATCAGATGCAGCGCCGAAAATTGCAAGTAGTGGCCTATGAAAGCAGTGCCCAAGGCACGCTTGAGCACAGTGACGGAAAGCACCGCATTACTCGAATTGTAGTTCGACCTCGTATATCTCTGAAATCCGATCACGATCTTGAGGCCGCGCGTGAAGCGATAAAAGATACGGTTGATTCGTGCATGATCACGAATTCGATCCTTGCAACGGTTCAGATGGATCCACAATTTAATACGGCGTTGACTAGTGCCCAATAGGATTTCTGGGCTTCAACGAGAGAATCATGTCGGGCAACGCCTCTGTGAGACGAGATCGCTGCCCCTGGGATGGCTACGTCAGTAGTCTTCAGCTACCTGTAACCTTGCCAGGATCTTGTGATGGGCGTCGTGCAAAAAACCGAAACCTTCCTACACCATCTTCGATCTTTACTTCTTTGAAGCCGGTCAATTCAAGTCTGATCCGCAACCTCGCTGGATCAACGAGAACCATTGTGTCGCAAATGTGAAACATCCTCATTAACCACGACTGCACACCGTCCGTTCCGGCGAAAACGCCGCCCGGCCTCAGGACGCGGTAGACCTCCGCAAATAACCGATCCTGCAATGCCGGTGAGGGAACGTGGTGAAGCATGGTGAATGCAACCGCACCCGAAAAGGTGCTGTCTCGATACGGCATGGCCGTTGCATCCGCGCATTGCACGCGAACATTAGCGTTTTCCGTGCGCCGGCCCAGAGAACGCGCCAATTCCTCGTCCACTTCGATACAGTTGACACCGGCGTACCGAAGTCGTAGCCAATCCGTAGTGAGACCTGGCCCCGGGCCCACTTCCAAGACTTCATCACCCAAATCAATTCCGTGCAGCGACCACGGCAGAACTTCGTTCTCAAGCTTCCGCTTCCATGGGCTCGATCGACAGTACCATCGGTGTAGGCGATTCATCAGACTTCAGACCTTCCGAGGAATGGCGTCAGACGTTGTGGGCGTCGCTCGCTTCAAATCAGCTTCCGCTGCATGGCATTCATCACCGCTTCCAGGCGATTGTGCGTCCGTAGCTTCTGGTTGATGTGGTGCAAGTGGTTACGAAGGGTTTGGGGGCTGATGCCGAGTGTGCGGGCGACTTCATCGCTGTCTTTACTGTCGGCAAACATGCGAAGGACATGCTTTTCCTGTTCTGAGAGTTGAGCAACGGGTTCGGCGCGCACCGGAGCTTCATCCATCGAACTGATCTGCTTGGAAACATCAAGCATCTTCTGCATCATCTCTTCGTTTTTCTTCTGAGCAGTGACGTCATGCGCGAGGTGGATCATAAGCCGCCTCCCCGTACGCTGGTTATCGAAAGCGATCGTGGACATATTGATCCACAACCGCTCTCCGGCACGGGTCTTCACGCTCATGTCAAAATTGGGAATCTCAGCGGTATTGCCACCCACGCAATCGGAAACGTTACTGTGCTGATGGCAGACCGACGTGCCTAATGGCCCCATGCCTTCCAATATTTCGTAACAGGTCTTGTGAAGCGCATCAGAGGCTGGATAGCCGAGCAGCCTCTCGGCAGCTTTATTCCACGATACGATTTTACCTTCTTCGGTGACCGAGAAAGCTGCGTCTGCGGTTTGCTGAAGCAAAGCAAATAATTCACTCTCCAGCATTTACGAGCCTCTGTGACAACCAGTTACTTGAGTAGTACGTATGCTCCATTGAGCGTGCCGCCTCCCCGATATCAGTATAAATCAGCCGACGAATCTAGACGCCAAAGCGCGGAGGCAAAGCGTCAGGCCGGCGTCAGCAGGTGACACGTGAAACCAAGAATCCATTTTATCCCGGTAATTCTCACAATCGTTATGTTCCTGTGTACAGCAATCGGGATTGCACCTCTGGCAGCGCAAACTTCTGTTCGCAACAAATCAGATCGAAGAGCTGTTTCGGGGGCCGCTGATATCACTCGCGATCCTACCGATGTTCCGTCACCCATCGGTAACCGCGCACCCTCGGTGGTACATATAACGCTCGTGGCCAGAGAGGTCCTCGGCCAACTTGATCCCGCGGTGGGCACCACGTATCGCTATTGGACATTCAATGGAAGGGTGCCGGGGCCCATGATTCGAGTAAAGCAAGGCGACACTGTGGAAGTCACTCTTCAAAATGATGCCCACAGCACCATGGTCCATTCGGTGGATTTTCATGCCGCTCTCGGTCCAGGCGGAGGCGCAGAGCTGTCGCAGGTACTTCCCGGGGAATCAAATATCTTCACATTTGTAGCAACCACGCCAGGATTGTTCGTTTATCACTGCGGCACGCCCATGGTCGCACAGCATATTTCAAATGGGATGTATGGCTTGATCCTGGTCGAACCGGCGGGCGGCCTGCCCCATGTGGATCATGAGTTCTACGTGATGCAGGGAGAACTCTACACGACAGCGACAAAGGGTACGACAGGCTTGCAGCAGTTTAGCAACGCAAGACTCATGGACGAAACCCCGGAGTATTTCGTGTTCAACGGAGCAGTGGATGCCCTCGTCAAAGCGCATCCTTTGCAGGCCAAGATCGGGGAGAGCGTGAGAGTTTTTTTTGGCGACGCTGGCCCCAACGCCACGTCCTCATTGCACGTGGTGGGAGAAATCTTCACGCGAGCTTACGCACTCGGGTCGCTAACCTCGCCTCCGCTGACCGGCGTCCAGACTGTCGGAGTGCCGCCGGGCAGCGCCACAATTGTGGAACTTATCGCAAGTGTGCCGGGGCGGTTCACGATGATGGACCATGCTATGGCGCGTATGGCGAAGGGTCTGATGGCCATGCTTGAAGTCACTGGTCCGCAGAATGCAAGCTTGATGCATGCCGGACCTGCATCGCCTGGGCCCGGCCAGAACGTGTCTACGCAAATAAGCGGCATGACACAGGCTGATTTAACAGAAGCGATGGTTAATAGTGAAGCTGGCCCGATACAACTCGCTAGCGCTAGGCCTCGCAGTTCAGCAACAAACAATGCGGAATCTCATGCAGATGCGATGGCAGCTATGCCCATGCACCATGGCGGAGCTACTTCCGCAACGACCGTTCGCCAGTCTGGCGTTGTACGCGATGATATTCCTGTCTCGAAGTCAGGACCAACCGCACCAACGGGGGTCAATGGGTGCTTAACACTGCAAGACGACGGAAAAGCCATGCTGAAAGTTTTAGGGTCGTCCAAAGTCTATCGCTTGGAAGCGCAACCCTTTCTGTTCTCTGAAAACGCCAATCGCCTGGTCCACGTGACGGGACAATTTGGCAGCGCGGTCGCCGAGGAAGATCCCAATGTCCCCAGCTTTGTGGTGGATACGGTCGAAAAACTAGCCCCAAACTGCTCCACGTCAATTTCCGCCTCTGCCATCCGAAAAACCCTGGCAAAACCAACAGCAGACAGAGCAACTGTGCGAATGAACGACATCGGATTCTCGCCCGCTACGCTCACGATTAGCGCTGGACAGAAGGTTACGTGGCAAAATTCGTCTGGCGTCGTCCATAACGTGGTAGATGACGCGAGCAAGGCCCTGTACCGGGTTGATGTCAAACTTCCCCCGGGAGGCAAGCAATTTGATTCAGGGTGGCTGCGGACGGGCGAGTCCTTTAGCCGGGTGTTCACCGTCCCGGGCGTCTATCGCTATGTGTGTACTTTGCACGAGTCTCAAGGAATGAAGGGAGTTGTTATTGTTCGGACTGCGCCCATGTTGGCATTGGACAAATAACTTTTGACTGAGCCGGCGCGTGCAGATGCCATGGGGGAACTGGAAATTGCTCTGGGTATCGTCAGCCGATATGGTAAAAGTAAATCCGCAGCGGAGAGGAATGCACCATGACAGAAGACACCGCAGCCCACAAAAGCGCAGGCAGTGCGGACGGATTAAACCGGTTGCCCTACCTTGCCGGCGCACTCCTTCGATTCAATCTTCTTGATGAACTCCGGCAGCTTCGACAAGAAGACTCGTGGCATCGCGAAACCGGACGCAGTTCGAAGACGCTCGCAAAGTACCCAGATTTTCGAATTGTGCTGGTCTTGATGAAAGCCAACACACAGATGAAAGAGCACCATGCCGATGGCAGAATCTCGATTCATGCGCTCCATGGAAAGTTACGGCTCCATTTGCCGGAGCAAAAAATCGAACTTTCCGCCGGCGAATTGATGGTGCTGGACCACGGCATACGTCATGATCTCGAGGCGCTGGAGGAGAGTGCTTTTCTGATTACGATCTCCTGGCCGGGAGGCACACTGGAAGAGCGGCACGCCGGAGGCTAACTGTCATTTGTAATGCAATGGCACCGATTGGAATTTGCGACGCATGGCCGGATGCAAACGAAAAGATGATGGCGACCGCGAACATCTCCGGCAACCACAAGGGGATAACCCTGGAAGCGTTTGCCGAGACCCATGCGCTGCCGCCGCGCTGGCTGGCGCTGCGAAAATCGTGCGAGGAAATTGTGAGGCTTCCGGGTTTTTGGTATCGCGCTGATTTACAGCGGAACGCAATGGAGTTGGCAGTAGCTGCTTCGAATATTCTGCATTCCGTGCGCCAGGCAGCTTCGCGACCGAAGGCTTCATTTTGAGGCATCGCACCAATAAGGTGAGAAACCGAGGTACGCCTATGGTTTGCGCCGCCGCATCGGACTGTGGTTTGTACCATAATATTTAAGGGAGATTGAATCATGCTGCAAGCAGAAGTTGGCAGCGCAAAACTCACGCCCGCGCAGAGCTATCCAACGCGCGGACATCTGCTCCCCGACTTCACATTACCCTCCACAGATAGCAAACAAATCAGTCCTTATGACTACCGTGGCCACTCCAATCTGATAGCGATCTTCGCCGGGGACCTCAGCCAGGCGGCGAATCAAACAATTCTTTCTGAACTCGCGCGGCATTACTTTGAAATTCGAGAGCAGAATGCCCAGGTTCTGCTTATTCTGGCGTGTTCCCGTGAGCACGCGAGGTCAATTCATCAGCGGGAGAAATTTCCATTTGCAGTCGTCGCGGATGAAGACATACAGGCCCACAGATTAGCCGGAGCGCTCGACGCGCAAGTCATTCCTGCCACTGCGCTCTATGTGACTGACCGCTTTCTGGAAGTATTCGCTGCCTGGCGTACAGCTTTAGGAGACGGACTCCCGACTGCCTCAGAAGTTATCTCATGGCTGGAGTACATCGAGAGTCAGTGCCCTGAATGCACCCAGGCGGAGTGGCCGGTGGATGATGTTGAGCAACATTAAAGCCGCAGAGGGTAAGTAGGACGCTGAGTATTCATCGAACAGGACAGCTCAATCCCTTTTTCTCGATTGGAGGCAATGTCTATGCCAAACGGAATAGCGGAACACCAGAAGCGCCAGCAAGCCCTGATCGAGCGGTTATTAGAGGCATGCGGAGGCGGATATTCTCCAGGAACACGAAGGAAGTACTACATCAGTGGACCACAATGGGCGGCAGCGTACCAGGGGCAGGCGCTCTTTCACGCTCCAACACGTGAGCCGGTATCGCCCGCTGAGGTGATGCGGCATTTCGCCGAGATTGGCATAGGTTACTGGACAACTCACGACACCGACGTGATTCATACGGAAGACCTGATGACCGATCGCCAAGCGGAGATCATCGCTGGATTGAAGAAGTCTCTCGTTGAGAATGGGTTGCGCTGTTCCATGGTGACATGTGAAACATTCTTTCATGCGGTCTGGAGTGCGGGTCCGGCGGCTGAGTCGCCGGAGGTGCGGGCCTATACCGCAGAACGATTGAAAAATGTGGTCCGCATCGG
>DASYGR010000195.1:0-18796 GCA_035999525.1 Terriglobales bacterium | reverse complement strand
AGGGGACTGCAATGAATGTGAAGAAAAATCGCAGGAAAATGGATCACAGTGGGTCAACCTTCGATAGCTTCCTCGAAGAGGAAGGGATCCAAGAAGAAGTCGAAGCCGTCGCCATCAAGCGAGTGCTTGCTTGGCAGCTTTCACAGGCCATGCAAGAACAGCAAAAAACGAAACAAGCGATGGCGAAGCAGCTTCATACGAGCCGATCGCAGCTAGATCGCCTGCTTGACCCCAGCAACGTCTCAGTGACGCTCGATACGATCACGCGGGCAGCCACGGCACTTGGTAAGCGCGTAATCATTCGCGTGGCCAATGCGAAGGCGAGGCGTGCATAATCCGCAATAGTCTCGACGGCCTTGATTTGTTTCCCGTTAGCAGGATTCGGCCTGAAGCGTCCGTTTTCGGATGAGCGGCATCAAACCATCATGCCAATTCGGCATCGAGGCGAACGTCCATGAATGCACTCAAGCTACTTCGGAATGTTATCGGAACAGCCGGCCTACTTTTTGCCGGATACGTGTTTATAGTCTCTATGAAGGACGCGGCGCGGTACGCAAAAATTAGCTCAATGTAATACAGCCGCAAGGTATACGGATCGCCTCTGCGTCCAGCGCCATGGCTCGGAGACCACATCCCACTTCGACCTTCGAAGCAGTGCACGTGTAGAAGATGTAGAATGCGACGGTCGAAAACTTTGAAGCCCGCCAAGTGTAGTTTATATGCTGGCCGGAGCAGATACGGTGTCTGAGGCTGGGACTCGAAACGCGCAACCTCCGCAGTCGATTCCGGAAATCGACATTCTTTGGGTAACAGCCGGTCTTGGATGCGATGGTGACACCATTGCCATGACGGCGGCGACGCAGCCGAGCATTGAAGACGTTGTGCTCGGCGCAATGCCCTGGATACCCAAAGTACATCTTCACAATCCGTTCCTCGCTCTGGAGAACGGAGACGATTTCCTTAGGCACTTCCACCTCGCCGCCGAAGGCAAGCTGGCACCCTTTATTCTTGTCGTCGAAGGCTCAATCCCAAACGAGAATAATAAGTCCCAGGGCTATTGGGCCTCTTTCGGCACCGACCGGAAAACCGGTCAGCCGATTACAACCTGTGAGTGGATTGATCGGCTCGCGCCCCGCGCATGGGCAATTGTTGCGGCAGGAACATGCGCGACCTACGGGGGAATCCATGCTATGCAGGGAAATCCAACCGGTTGCATGGGCCTTCCCGACTATCTCGGATGGCAGTGGAAGTCCCTCGCCAATATCCCGATCGTGTGCGTGCCCGGGTGTCCTGTTCAGCCGGACAATTTCATGGAAACGCTGCTCTATCTACTTTATATGGCGAGTGGGCGAGCACCAATGATCCCGCTTGATGAGGCGCTGCGCCCGAAATGGTTGTTTGGCGAAACTGTTCACGAAGGCTGCGATCGCGGCGGCTACTACGAGCAAGGTGAGTTTGCCGAAGAGTACGGATCGAAATTGTGTATCGTAAAGCTCGGTTGCTGGGGTCCGGTTGTGCAGTGCAATGTGGGGAAGCGCGGCTGGATGAATGGGATCGGTGGTTGCCCCAATGTTGGAGGCATCTGCATCGGCTGTACGATGCCGGGATTTCCGGATAAATTTATGCCGTTTATGGATCAGCCGCCAGGCTCGCTTTTGTCGTCGAATGCGGTCATGACCTATGGCCGGGCCATTCATGCTCTGCGGCGGTTTACGCAAGCTTCGTTGAACAAAGAGCCAAGCTGGCGGCATCGAACCCCCTAGGTTGGGGAACGACTGGCGTTTCGTAGTATTTTGAGGTCAAGTATGTTTTCCGGCGGGAGTATCGATTCGATTGCGCAAGACCCTTCGAACGATACAGAAGTTGTGACCCCCGCTCAGGCAGAAAATCTTCTCATTAGTCTTGCCGCCGTATTCCTTGGAGACTCTCGCAGCCGCTCCTCCGTCAGCTCTCCGCTCGATGCGCTCGGGGGAGAAGAAGAACAGTCGCCAAATGCGAACGCAATTTACAGGGCTCTGGTTGAGCAGATTCCTGCTGTCGTATTCATGGCAAATCTCGATCGGGGCATCGGCGAGGCCTACGTCAGCCCTCAGATTGAAGCCACATTGGGTTTCTCGCAAGAGGAATGGCTGGAAGATCCGATTCGCTGGTATCAACAAATTCATCCTGACGACAAACAGCGTTGGAGTATTGAAGCAGCCCAAATGTTTGTTTCAGGCGCGCCTCTCCGTTCCACTTATCGCGTCCTGGCCCGAGACGGCCGCACCGTCTGGTTCCACTGCGAAGCAAAGATGATTCGCCATAAGGATGGCCGGCCCTGGTTTATTCATGGTGTCGGCTTCGACATAACAGAACTCAAGCGGATCGAAGAAGCGTTGCATGAAGAACGCAACGTGGTATCGGCAATTCTCCACACGGTTGGGGCTTTAGTAGTGGTTCTCGATGCGGAAGGGCGGATTGTGCGATTTAATCGAGCCTGTGAACAGGTTACGGGCTATGCTTTTGCGGAAGTGAACGGCAAGTTCTTCTGGGACTTGTGCGTAGTGCCCGAAGAGGCAGAACGTTTCAAGATCATCGTTGAACAGTTGCGTGTAGGACGCAACGCCAAAGACTATGAGACTTCCTGGGCCGCTCGACATGGCTCGCAGCGGCTCATCGCATGGTCCAGTACAATCCTTCCGGGAGAAAACGGAACTCCCGCTTATATGATCCTGACCGGAATTGACATCACGGAACGCAAGCGGCTCGAGAAGGCTATCCTGGAGATTAGCGCCGCAGAACAGCGGCGTATTGGGCAAGATCTTCATGACGGCCTGGGTCAACACTTGACCGGAATCGCCTTCATGACGAAAGTCCAGGAGCAGAAACTTGCCGAAAAAGGCCTTGCAGAAGCTGCTGAGGCCGCGAGAATCGTCGGACTGGTGAATGAGGCGATTAACAAGACACGGGAACTCGCCCACGGCCTCTCCCCGGTGGTCCCGGATGCGCGAGGACTCATGTCAGCCTTGAAGCAATGGGCGGCCGAGGTCGAGAATTTGTTTAACATTTCATGTTGCCTTCGCATCGAGAGACCCGTTCTAATTTACGATCCGAACGTGTCTACTCACCTTTATCGCATCGCGCAAGAAGCCGTGAACAACGCCATCAAGCACGGGCAAGCCAAGAAGATCGTAATTAGCCTTTTTGCCAAAGACAATCGCGGTACTCTTAGGATAGAAAACGACGGCGCCAGCCTTCGTGAGAGTGCGACTAACTCAGGGATGGGGATGCAGATCATGAACTATCGGGCCCGCGTAATGGGAGGAACCCTGCAAGTCGAAAGCGGAAAGGTCCGCGGAATCGTGATCACGTGTCTATTTCCGCTCCAGGACCGCAATGAAGAACCGAAAGGGCGGCCGCATGATCACTAAACAGACGGACGGCAGATTCCCGGCAAAGAAGAAGGCAGTGCTTGTAGTTGACGATCATCCGATCGTGAGGCAGGGCTTGACTCTCCTGATCAACCAGGAACCCGATCTCGTTGTGTGCGGCGCGGCGGAAGAGATGCATGCGGCATTGTCCGCGATTGGCACCTTAAGTCCCGATATCCTTATTGTGGACATATCGCTCAGCGGACCCGATGGATTGGAACTGCTCAAACACGTCCGCCTACGATCACCGCACCTGCCAGTCCTCATTCTCTCCATGCATGACGAATCCATTTACGCAGAGCGCGCGTTGCGGGCCGGAGCGAACGGTTACATTATGAAGCAGGAGGCAACCGAAAAAGTACTGGTGGCGCTGCGTCGTATTCTAAGCGGCGATATTTACGTCAGCGACAAAATCGCTAGCAGTATGCTGCACCATTATGTTCGCGGTTCGATGGCTGCGGGGCGCTCCTCGATTACAGAGCTCACGGACCGGGAATTGGAAGTGTTTCGGCTTATTGGAGAAGGCCAGGGAACCCGCCAAATCGCCGACAAATTGCACTTGAGCGTGAAAACCGTTGAGTCCTACCAGGCGCATATCAAAGAGAAATTATCGCTGCGAAGCGCGCGCGAGCTGGTGCAGCATGCGGTGCAATGGAACGTAAGCGAAAAATCAGCATAACCTCTGTTTTTGTGTGCGCCCTTACCCGCCATTATCCCCTAGGGGAATCCCCGATCCAATTCATAGGACATCCGTGGAGAATCAAATCAGGGCTGCTGCCCTTGTAACCACTTTGGAATAAGCCGATTCTACGATCTGAGTTTCCTAATCTTGGCAATCAGCATATTTGAGACGGGATCTGCATACTGCTTTTTGATCGGATGCACTTCCGTGCAGCGTTCAATCCTGAGCATGCGGGTCAATGTTGATTGAATGGTCAATGTCGATTGAATAAGGAGCAATCCAGCTATGGGAACAGCAACGGTTCCGTATGGGCGGGTTACGCAGAAAGCGCCAGCAGTTAAGGAAGTACACATCCTTTGGATCACCGCCGGGCTGGGGTGTGACGGAGATTCGGTTTCTATCACTGCCGCTACGCAACCTAGTGTGGAAGACGTTGTGCTGGGCGCGATCCCGGGCTTGCCTAAAGTTCACCTGCATAACCCAGTGCTTGCTTATGAGGTCGGCGATGACTTCATGAAATTCTTTTATCTCGCCGAAGAAGGCAGGCTTGAGCCCTTTGTTCTAGTCGTGGAGGGGTCCATCCCCAACGAGAAGATCAAGAAAGAGGGCTATTGGGCGGCGATGGGCACCGATCCCAAAACCAAGCAGCCCATCAAGACCACGGAATGGATTGACAGGCTGGCCCCCAAGGCGCTGGCCATCATTGCGATTGGAACCTGCGCCACTTATGGCGGTATTCATGCAATGGAGGGAAATCCTACCGGCTGCATGGGTCTCGCCGACTATCTCGGCTGGGATTGGAAATCCAAAGCTGGCTTACCGATCGTGAACGTTCCTGGATGTCCGGTGCAACCCGACAATTTTATGGAGACCGTGCTTTACCTGCTCTATCAGGTGGCCGGTTTGGCTCCGATGATTCCGCTCGACGATCAGCTGCGTCCCACATGGCTGTTCGGAAAAACCGTGCACGATGGCTGCGACCGAGCTGGATATTACGAGCAGGGCGATTTCGCCGAGGTGTATGGCTCTCCTAAATGCATCGTCAAACTGGGATGTTGGGGACCGGTCGTAAATTGCAACGTACCTAAACGAGGATGGATGAACGGAATGGGTGGATGTCCAAATGTGGGCGGCATCTGCATTGGATGCACCATGCCGGGCTTCCCTGACAAATTCATGCCATTCATGGATGAGCCGCCAGGGGCGCGAGTTTCAACCGGCAGTATCGGCGTATATGGCCGGGCGATCCGGGCTCTTCGCTCGATCACGCAAAATACGGTAAACAAGGAACCGAAGTGGCGGCATCCGGGTTCGGAGTTGACCACGGGTTACCATCCCCGGGCTTACTGAGAACAGAACTGGCTGGGCATTTCGAGAAATCAAAGGAGCAATCGCAATGGGCACTATTACCGCACCCACAAAGGACATTCCCAGCAAGTCAAGAAATCTTGTGGAGATGAACTGGGATCCGATCACCCGCATCGTCGGAAGCCTCGGCATTTTTACCAAGATTGACTTTGACGCGAAGAAAGTTGCCGAGTGTCACAGCACGTCCTCCATTTTTCGCGGCTATAGCATTTTCATGAAGGGGAAAGATCCGCGCGACGCTCACTTCATCACCAGCCGAATCTGCGGCATTTGCGGAGACAACCACGCTACATGCGCGAATTACGCGCAGAACATGGCTTTCGGAGTCAGGCCTCCTGACATCGCCGAGTGGATTGTCAACCTCGGCGAGGCCGCCGAGTACATGTTTGACCACAATATTTTCCAGGACAATCTTGTCGGCGTGGATTTTTGCGAACAAATGGTCAAGGAGACAAACCCCAAGGTTCTTGCCAAAGCGGAATCAACCCCTGCCCCGCACTCGAACGAACACGGCTTCCGAACTATTGCCGACATCATGCGGGCGCTCAATCCGTTTGCCGGCTCTTTTTATCTCGAAGCTTTGCAGATGAGCCGTATGACGCGTGAGATGTTCTGCCTGATGGAAGGGCGTCACGTGCATCCTTCGACTCTCTACCCCGGAGGAGTCGGAACGGTGCCGACTGTCCAGCTCTTCACTGACTATATCGTGCGGCTGATGAAGTACGTTGAATTCATGAAGAAAGTCGTTCCTCTTCATGACGACTTGTTTGACTTCTTTTACGATGCGCTGCCAGGATATGAAGAAGTTGGAAAGCGCCGAATCCTTCTGGGCTGTTGGGGATCTTTTCAAAACCCAAGGGTATGCGATTACAAGTACGAAAACATGACCAAGTGGGGACGCGCCATGTACGTAACCCCCGGCGTGGTCGTGGATGGAAAACTTGTCACCACCGATTTGGTGGACATCAATCTTAATATCCGCATTCTGCTGGGCAGTTCGTACTATGACGATTGGAAGAATTCCGAGACCTTCGTAAAAACTGATCCGCTCGGAAATCCCGTGGATAAGAACCATCCCTGGAATCAGACAACCATACCGCATCCGCAGAAACGCGACTTTAACGGTAAATACACGTGGGTTATGTCGCCGCGTTGGTTCGACAAGCGCACCGGCGACCACCTCGCACTAGATACCGGCGGCGGCCCGATTGCGCGCTTGTGGGCGACTGCGCTTGCGGGAATTGTGGATATAGGCTACATAAAAGCTACCGGGCATAGCGTGAAGATTTACCTTCCGAAGACGATGTCAAAGCCGGAAGTGGAATTTGAATGGAAGATTCCGCAGTGGAGCAATGCGATTGAACGTGACCGCGCCCGGACCTACTTCCAGGCCTACGCGGCGGGCTGTGCCCTCTATTTTGCGGAGCGGGCGCTGGAAGAACTTCATGCGGGCCGCACGCGAACCTGGACCGATTTTAAGGTGCCGGAAGAGGCCATCGGATGTGGCTTCCACGAAGCTGTCCGCGGTGTGCTTTCTCACCATGTGGTGATCCGCAAGGGAAAGATCGCGAACTATCATCCTTATCCTCCGACGCCATGGAACGCGAATCCTCGGGACATTTATGGCACGCCCGGCCCGTATGAAGATGCCGTGCAGAACACACCCATCTTTGAGGAGAACGGTCCCGATAAGTTCAAAGGGATTGACATCATGCGCACGGTGAGGAGCTTCGATCCCTGCTTGCCGTGTGGCGTTCATATGTATTTGGGGAACGGGAAGACGTTGCAGACCCATCATTCCCCGATGTTCGGCGTGCAAGTTTGAACTTTTTATGTTGAGTTGCGGAAGGAGTGAAGGCCTATGGGCTTTCACTCCTCAGTTGTCTAATGAAGTGACACATTATGACGGATAGCAAAGACTTTCAGGCGAAGATCCAGCGTATTGGCGAGCTGGTCGGCCACCTCGACGACATCACAGAACCAGAGGCTCGTGCCAGCGCAAAAGCGCTTGTGCAACTGATTCTTGACTTGCACTGCGCCGGATTCGAACAGGTCATGGAAATTGTTGCGAAACAAGGCGAGGCGGGGCAGCGCGCCGTGGATGACCTGGGGCGAGATCCTCTGGTCAGCAGTCTTTTGGTGCTCTATGGGCTGCATCCGTTGGACCTTGAAACTCGAGTGGCGCAAGCCGTAGTACGAGTTCTGCCACGAGTCCGCAAAGGCGGCGGTGAACTTGAATTGCTTGGGACCGACGGCGGCACGGTCCATCTGCACCTTCAAGTGACGGGCCACGCTTGCGGTTCTACCGGAAAAACGTTGAAGGCGATGGTTGAGGATGCGATGTACGAGGCCGCGCCAGATATGACCAGTCTGGTAATCGCTGGACTCGACGAACAAGTCGGATCTTCCGGATTCGTGCCAATTGCTGATTTAGGCGGAGCATTCATGGAGCGTCGAGCGTCCTCGCCCGGCAGGACGAGCGAGATGCCCGTCTCTCCATCGTTGTGATAAGGACGGAAAGCTACATGAACGACACCCAACCCGGATACGAGAACGCATTCGGAGCGCTCCGCCAATTTATCCGGCCGCGGAAGCGCGATGTAGAGCGCTGCGAACTTTGTAGCGCCGAGGTGGGCGCCGATCATCCTCATCTCATTGAGCCCGCCACTCGCAAGCTCCTGTGCTCTTGCAATGCTTGCGCAATTCTATTTAGCGGAATGGCCACCAAATACAAACGTGTTCCCAGGCGCGTACTGGCCATGCCAGATTTTCGTCTTTCCGACGCGCAATGGGAGAGTCTCATGGTTCCCATCAGTATGGCGTTCTTCTTTCGCAGCACGCCCGATGCGAGGGTGGTCGCCCTCTATCCGAGCCCGGCAGGCGCCACGGAGTCGCTGCTGCCGCTCGACACCTGGGAAGAGATCGAAGATGCCAATCCCACGCTTCAGGAAATGGAATCTGACGTTGAAGCTCTGCTGGTCAACCGCATTGGGCATGTCCGCGGATTTGCCCAGCCGGAGTACTACGTGCTTCCAATTGACGAATGTTACAAGCTGGTCGGCCTCATTCGCTCCAATTGGCGAGGCCTTGCCGGCGGCACCGAGGTCTGGCAGGAAATCGCAAAGTTTTTCGACGGATTGAAACATCGCGCCACCGTCGTAACCGAGGAAGCGAATGCCTGATTTGAGCTTCCAAATCGAGAAGGCCGAGCCGCAACGCTTTACGGTAGCGCCAACACTGCTGTTCAAGCTTCGCATCGCGAATTCTGTGCCCAGCGAAATCGTCCACTCGGTGGCATTGCGGTGTCAAATTCAGCTTGAAGTAGCTCGTCGAAAATATAGCGGCGAAGATCAATCGCAACTCCGCGATCTATTTGGGGAACCAGAGCGCTGGGGTCAAACCCTGAAAACTATGCTGTGGACTCACGCCAGCGTGGTCGCGCCTGCGTTTCAAGACATCACCGTAGTTGATCTTCCCGTACCCTGCACTTTCGATTTCAACATAGCCGCGACGAAATATTTTCACGGGCTGACTGATGGCGATGTCCCGCTGAATTTCCTGTTTAGCGGAACCGTATTTTACGCGGATGGCGATGGGGCATTGCAGGTCGTCCCGATTCCATGGGACAAAGAGGCACGTTTCAAGCTTCCGGTAAAGGCTTGGCACGAGATGATGGATATCTATTATCCAAATACAGCGTGGTTATGTTTGCGACGGGATGTTTTCGAGCGTTTATACCAATACAAGGTTGAGCACGGCATTCCTACCTGGGAGCAGGCGTTGGAAAAAATGCTTCCCGTGGTTGGGGAAGTAGTGAAGCAATGAACACCACACTTATCAACGCCATTGCGAATGCCGTGCTCTACGAGGGATACATGCTCTATCCCTACCGCGCTTCCTCGATAAAGAACCGCCAGAGGTTTAACTTTGGCGTTCTTTATCCGCGGTTTTATAGCGAGGCACAGAGTGGTTCGGATGCCTGGAGCATGCAGACGGAGATGCTGATGACGGGGAATTCTCAATCGGCCGTCGAAGTGAGAGTCCGTTTTTTGAAGTTGGTGTCCCGTTCACCTCGCAAGCCGAATTTCGAGCCTGTCTCCTCCCTTGAGGTTGACGGCAAGGTTTTCTCGTCATGGCAGGAAGCGGTCGAGTGTGAAGTGGTCATTCCTCCTTGTAATCTGCACGAACTTACTCTCAGCCCTTATGAAAAACACTTCCATTTCCCCGCGAAGGAGGACGCCGAACCGTTGCGCGACCGGAATAATCAGATGGCTGGCGTAGTTGTTAGAACGCAAGACTCAATTTGTGGAACGATTGAGATTTTTGCTGAGCGCCCTGTCGAGGAAATATTCAAAATTCGGATTTTTGTGAGGAACCTCACCAGTCTCGGAGATGATGGCGAGTCTCTCGGTCGCGACCGAGCCTTGGCACGATCCCTGGTCTCGGCCCATGTGGTGTTGGGAGCGGTGGATGGCCAGTTCGTATCTCTGCTCGATCCGCCCGACGATCTGAAAGACCTGGCTGCAACTTGCCAGAACGTCGGAGCGTGGCCCGTGCTGGTTGGAACAAACGATCAGCGCGACACCGTGTTGGCGTCGCCCATCATTCTGTATGACTACCCGCAGATCGCTCCGGAGAGTCCGGGCGACTTATTCGATGGGACCGAGATTGATGAAATTCTCGCACTGCGCATCATGACAATGACCGACGCCGAAAAGAATGAAATGCGCAACACTGACGAACGCGCGCGCCAGATGCTCGAAAGAACGGAATCGCTGCCCGCCGGGCATCTCATGAAGCTTCATGGAACTTTGCGGGAATTACATTCCTTGAAAGAGGAGATGTCATGAACGAATGGGAATGGCAACTCCTTGAAGCCAAGAATCCCGTGCATGATTTCCGTGAGAACGGCATCGAACTGAAACAAGGAAGCCGTGTGAGGCTGCGTCCGCGTGCGGGCGGCGACATCATGGATATTGCGCTCACCGGTAAAACCGCGGTTGTGGAGGCGATTGAACAGGATTACGAAGGCAAGGTTCATGTATGCGTCGTTGTAGACGATGATCCCGGCCGCGATATTGGGCTCATGCGGCAACCTGGCCACCGATTCTTTTTCGACGCCGAGGAAGTGGAACCGCTCGGCGGAGAGGTTGATGGCACGATGGGTAAATCCGCAGTCCCACGAGTTCTTGTTGCCGGGATCGGCAACATCTTTCTTGGGGATGACGCCTTCGGTGTTGAGGTAGTACGCCGCTTGTCTGCCCGCGATTTGCCTGCCGCCGTTAGGGTTATGGACTTCGGCATCAAGGGTTATGACCTCGCTTACGCGCTGCTCGAAGGATATGAAACGACCATCCTTGTTGACGCGTGTCCGCGTGGCGAGTCGCCCGGAAATTTATATGTGATCGAACCCGATGTGCAAAACGAGAAAAGTTCCGAAGAACAAGGAACTCCCGCTGACGCACATACGATGAACCCCATGAACGTACTGCGCCTTGCGACTTCCATGGGACCTCTCAAACGCGTTCTGCTGCTGGGATGTGAACCAGCGACGCTCGGTCCCGAGGAGGGCCAGATGGGGCTGAGCGAGCCGATTGCAGCTGTCATTGACGATGCAGTGACGCTGGTAGAGTCGCTGGTCGCGAAGATTCTCAGTGGAGAAGAAATAAGCGCTAACACGTGAAGCGCATTAATCAGAGGAGACTACTATGGCGGTGGACATTTCTGAATATAGGAATCCAGGAAGCGATAAAGACACTTTGTTCATGTTGAGCGGGGCGGCCCTGATTTTGTTTGGCGCTGGATTGATTCTTTCCAATCCATTAGTCCGGCGATATCTCGGGCAGCTTGGAGTCGGCAATCTCATGCACGCGGCCTTGCCCGATATTGACAAGTATTTAAAACTGCGTGCCATGTAAGGCTGCTAGCCAAAAAATGGGAGCAACAATCACAACCACCGTTCATTACGTGATCAATACAAGTGCCAGCCAGTTCACGGCGCAGGTGTTCTCCGGCGGAATATTGTCTGCTTTTGGGCACAGTCCAACAATCGCCATTCGCGACTTCTCGGGCGAAGCACACGTGAACCCGGATGAACCCGAGCGCTCGTCTCTTACGATTACGATCCGTGCAGATGCTTTGGCTGTTAAAGACGATATTTCCGACAAGGACCGCCGGGAGATCGAACGCACCATGAAGCAGGAAATTCTTGAGACGGCGGCATATCCTGAGATCGTTTATGAATGCTCGAACATCGCAACCACGAAAACCGCCGAGGGGCAATTCTCGGCTACGCTGAATGGCAATTTGACCATGCACGGCGCCACCCGCCCGCAAGCTGTTAACGCGCGAGTGACATTGACCGAAGATTCCTTGAGAGCTTTTGGAAACTTCTCTATCCGCCAAACGGATTATGACTTGAAATTGGCATCCGTGGCGGGCGGAGCACTGAAAGTGAAAGATGAATTGAAATTTTCTTTTAATGTTTTGGCGCGAAAGCAAGATTAAGCACGATATCGATGAAAGTGGAAGAGAGCTGATATGTGTTTAGCCATACCCGGTCAGGTTGTTGAGATTTTCTCCGATCAGCCGAATGCCGCCATGATTGATGTGGTTGGAGTTCGCCGCAAAGTGGACCTGGGCCTGTTACAGGATGACATGCCCAAACCCGGAGACTGGGTTCTAATCCACGTTGGTTTCGCCATGAGTAAGATTAGCGAAGAAGACGCTATTGACCAGATGCGCACACTTAGAATGTTGGGCGAAGTCGAATTGGCGATGCAGGAAGTCCAAGGTTATGGGCTGGAAGACGGCGAAGCGACCAAGCCGTCTTGAGACATTTCACTAGGCCGGTACATAGTATGAAGTTTGTTGACGAATTCCGCGAACCCGAGGTCATTACCAGGACGGCGCAAGAGATACGCCGGCTCACTGATCCCAACCGCCATTACCGCATCATGGAAGTTTGCGGCGGGCATACCCACGCTATTTACCGCTTCGGTTTGAAGGACATTCTTCCCGAAAACATCGAACTCATCCACGGACCCGGCTGCCCAGTGTGCGTGCTTCCCATGGGAAGGATTGACGACGGCCTATCCATTGCGCAGCAATCCGATGTCATCTTCGCCGCGTTTGGCGACATGATGCGCGTACCAGGAACCCAGGGTAGTCCCCTGGAACACAAGGCGCGAGGGATGGATGTGCGCATCGTTTATTCTCCATCCGATGCGCTCAAGCTTGCTCAAAAACATCCCGACAAGCATGTCATGTTTTTTGCCATTGGATTCGAAACAACCGCTCCATCCACGGCGTTGACGCTCGCACGCGCGAAGGCCTTGGGAGTCCACAATTTCTCCGTCTTCTGCAATCACGTCACGATTATTCCCGCGATCCGCGCAATTCTGGATTCTCCGGATATGCGCATTGATGCATTCATCGGCCCGGGACATGTCTCAACCGTGATTGGCTGCCGCCCTTACGAATGGATCGCTAAGAACGAAAATAAGCCCGTCGCCGTCTCCGGCTTTGAACCGCTCGACATTCTGCAATCCATCGTTATGGTCTTGCGGCAACTGAAGGCCAACGAGGCTAAGATCGAAAATCAATACAAGCGCGTGGTGCCTTGGGAAGGAAACCGGGCCGCGCTGCGGGCGATGGCCGAGGTTTTTGAGTTGCGTCCTTATTTTGAATGGAGGGGACTGGGCTTCATCTCGCAATCAGCACTGCGCATCCGCGACAGTTACGCGGAGTGGGATGCGGAGCAGCGCTTCCACGTCCCCGGAGTGCGGGTAACTGATCCCAAGGCGGCGCAGTGTGGAGAAGTTCTAAAAGGCGTGCTCAAGCCTCATCAATGCAAATTATTTGGGAAGGAGTGCACACCCGAGCACCCAGTGGGTGCACTCATGGTGTCCTCCGAGGGATCATGCGCAGCGTACTTCAATTACGAACACCGCAAAACGGCAATGGTGGAGAGCATCGGGTCAGCGGCCTGAACGTTGTTGATAACTCGGCCGTCGATAACCCGACTGTCAATAACTCGCCCGCCGATTCTCCCGCTGCGAATCCAGCCAAAATCCGTTTTCTCGAGCCGCAGATTGAAATGGCTCACGGAGCCGGAGGCAAAGCCAGCCGCCGCCTCGTCGAAGGCCTTTTCGCGCCACTTCTCTTCCCTTCCTCCACGGAGCCATTGGGCGATGCCGCACATTTCGATCTCAACGGAACTCGCATCGCGATCACGACTGACAGTTTCGTAGTCAAGCCGTTGAGCTTTCCCGGAGGCTCAATCGGCGAACTTGCAGTAAACGGAACCGTGAATGACCTCGCAGTTTCAGGAGCGAGGCCGGAGGCGATGGTTGTTACCTACGTTCTCGAAGCCGGGCTGCCCACCCCAGTGCTCGAAGCTGAAGTAAGAGCCATGGGCAGTGCAGCGCGCAAAGCTGGCGTTACGATCGCGGGCGGAGACACGAAAGTTGTTGAGCATGGCAAGGCCGATTCCATGTACATAACCACGACCGGAATCGGGCGTCTTCTACCGGGGGTAAAAATTGATGCGCGGTCAGTGCGCGCGGGCGACAAGATTATCCTTTCGGGGCCGATTGGCGATCACGGAATCACCATCCTTCTGGCGCGCGGTGAACTCGATCTCGAGGCTGACCTCCGTTCCGACACGCGCTCCGTTTTTCCTCTGGTAGAAGCGCTGGTGAACGCAGCAGGACCTGGCGTCCGCTGGATGCGCGATCCCACGCGAGGCGGCGTCGCTACGTCTCTCAATGAGCTGGCACGCGATTGCCGATTGGGAATTTTTCTTATGGAAGAAGCGATTCCAGTTCATGATGCGGTTCGCGGAGCATGCGAATTGCTCGGACTGGACCCCTTGCACATCGCCAATGAAGGTCAGTTCCTCGCGGTGGTTGCGCCTGAATACGCCGACGCCGCAATCAACGCCCTGGCGCTGGCGTGTGACGGCGACTGTGCACAAGTAATCGGCGAAGTGAGAGAACAACCCGCGGGAGCGGTTCTTGTTACAACGCGCTACGGTGGAAGCAGGATTGTGGATATGCTCGTCGGCGACCCGCTCCCGCGCATTTGTTAGGAATTTTCATGGCCACAACATCCGGACTGTCGGCTCAACTCACCTCCCAAGTAGAAGAACAGCTGCTGGTGCGCAATGGGATCACTGAGGATTTCTTTTCCCGCGAGGCACTACGCCTGGCTGAAGTATGCCGGCTCATGGCGGAGCGTTTTCTCAACGGAGGCCGTCTGCTCGCATTTGGGCGCGGCCCGTACGCTACCGATGCTCAGCATGTCTCCGTCGAATTTGTGCACCCCGTGATCGTGGGAAAGCGCGCACTTCCCGCGCTTGATATCTCCATGCTGTTCCGGCCATGGCTGGAAACAATTCTTCATCCAGAAGACATTGTGATGGGATTCGGACCTCCGGGAGGAGACGACGAAGTTCGATCTGCTATTGATTTTGCCGGCGCGCGACAGGCGCTGACTTTCGCTCTTCCCGGTTCAACCGGCTCTTACGCGGTCGAAACTTTTGCTGAGAATCCGTTCATTCACCAGGAAATGATTGAGATTCTTTACCACACACTTTGGGAAAGCGTGCACGTCTTTTTGGAGCATCGCGAATTAGGCAACGATGTGGGTGCATCGGGATTTCTCTATCCTTTTCTCGGTCAGGAAAAACAGGAGTTCGGCAGGCTGGTATCCGAAGTTGCGGGCTCGATTCAAATGAAAGTGCAGGATGATTCGCGGCTCCGCACGCAAGTCGCACGTGAGCAGGCAGAGCGGATTAGCAGTGCAGCAGCCGCTATCCATGAACGCCTCCTGGCGGGCGGCAAGCTGATTATTTTCGGCAACGGCGGCTCCGCGACGGATGCCAATGATTGGGCCATTGATTGTGTATCTCCACCGTGCGGTTATCGCCCTTTTCCAGCGATCTCGCTCTCTCTTGAGCCCGCAAACATAAGCGCCATTGCGAATGACGTTGGCACCGAAGTGGTTTTCCTCCGCCAGCTTATTGCGCAGGGGCGCCACGAAGACGTTGCGATCGGCATCTCCACCAGCGGTGGGTCACGCAACATCATTATGGCGTTGGAAGAAGCGCGCAAGCGAAACATGCTAACCGTTGCGCTTCTCGGTTATGACGGCGGGGAGATCAGACGCCGGGGATTGGCGGACTTCCCCATCGTCGTTCAGTGTGACTACATTCCGCGCATTCAGGAAGTGCAAGCGTCCATCTATCACATCATCCGCGAAATCCTGGAGGCGCTCAATCGTGGCCAGGCTTGAACTCTACGGCACAGCTCGCTGCCCTCACACCCAGGAAATGCGCGAATGGCTGGAGTGGAGGGACTCAGACTTCGTCGAGTACGACATTGAGGCTGATCGCGAAGCGCGTCACCGGATGAATGAACTAGCCCCCGGCCAGCGCAGCGTCCCCGTGCTCGTCGAGGATGGCAAGGTAGTCCAAATTGGATGGCAGGGTCACAGCTGCATGGTGGATGCCGAATAGCACGTGACGAATGCCTGCTCAATTCGAGTTCGAGGCGTGGTGCAAGGCGTGGGCTTCCGGCCATTCGTATATCGTCTCGCTCGCGCAAACACGCTTGCCGGATGGGTATTGAACGGTGAAGAAGGAGTTGAGATTTATCTCGAGGGCGAGGAGTCAGGACTTGATGCATTCGTCCGCAATCTAAGAACACAGCCTCCGCCCGCGGCCAGCATCGCAGAAATCGAAATTCATTCTGCGGCTCCCGCTGGTCTGCATGAGTTTAGTATCCGCGACAGCGAGCGCCGCGACCGGCCAACCGTTCGCATTTCGCCCGACCTTCCTGTTTGCAATGACTGCCTGAAGGAACTTTTCGATCCGGCCGACCGCCGGTATTGGTATCCCTACATCAACTGCACGAACTGTGGTCCGCGCTACACCGTAGTTCTTGGTCTTCCCTACGACCGGCCGAACACGACCATGCGGGATTGGCCTCTCGACGAATATTGCGCCGAGGAATATCTAGATCCCAGCAACCGCCGTTTTCACGCGCAGCCGGTGGCGTGCGCCGCCTGTGGTCCGGGCTATTACTTTCGGGCGGGCAATGATTTCGTGGACGGAAGCGAAGCCGGCATCCGTCGCGCGGCTCAGTTGCTAAACGATGGCGGCATTGTAGCCGTGAAAGGACTCGGCGGGTATCACCTGGCCTGCGATGCTCGAAACTCCGCGTCAGTGGCCGCATTGCGTGAACGCAAGTTTCGCAAAGAAAAACCTTTCGCCGTCATGGCAAAGAATCTGGAGACAGCACGCTTGCTGGTCAGCCTTTCCCCGGATGCCGAAGCGCTCTTAACTTCAATTGCTCGGCCAATTGTGTTGGCGCCCGCGAAGGTTGAATTCAAGCATGTGGCGCCCGGCAATACGGATCTCGGCGTGATGCTGCCATACACGCCGCTACATCACTTGCTCTTCGCAGCGGGTGCGCCAGAAGCACTGGTAATGACCAGCGCAAACCGCTCGAGCGAACCTATCGCGTACGAAGATGAGGTGGCGCTGGATCGTCTTTCCGGAATCGCCGATGCATTCTTAATCGGCCAACGTCCAATCGCGCGCCGCGTGGATGATTCAGTGGCCCGCGCTGGAGTGTTCGGTCCCGCAATTCTTCGCCGCGCTCGTGGCTATGCTCCTGGAGCGGCTGCGAACATACCGAGCGCCCGCCCTATTCTGGCGGTTGGCGCAGACTTAAAAAACACAATCACCCTGGTTGTGGATAGCCAGGCATTCGTCAGCCAGCACCTCGGTGATCTGGGAGATTATCAATCCCTTCGCGCCTTCCAGGAAACCGTTCAAGACTTGATCTCGATGTACGAAGTTCGTCCTGACGAATTGATCGTCGCACACGATTCTCATCCTCAATATGTTTCGACCGCGCATGCTTTACAACTACGCGTTGGGCAACTCGTAGACGTCCAGCATCACCGAGCACACATAGCTTCCGTCTTAGCGGAGCGCGGCGAGTGGGAGAAACGAGCTGTCGGAGTCAGTTTCGACGGCACCGGCTACGGAGACGACGGTAGCATCTGGGGCGGCGAAATCTTTGTGGGCAGCGTCAAAGAGGGATTTAACCGCGTTGCCCATCTGCGCCCTGCCTTACTGCCGGGCGGTGACGCGGCGGCGCAAAATCCCGTGCAGGCTGCTGCGGGGTTTCTCGCGCAGATTGATAATTTGCCCGATCTGACCGCCGCTCCCTTTAACTTTTCGGATCGCTATAGACACTCTTCCGAATTAATCCGAACGAACGTTCGAACATTTTCTACGACGTCCATCGGGCGTCTGTTCGACGCAGCCGCAGCGCTTCTTGGGTTTACCCGTGAAATGACATTTGAGGGACAAGCAGCAATGTGGGTTGAGCAGCTAGCCCTCACCGCGCCGCTGACGCAGCCTTATCCGTTTCCATACTCAGGAGACGAGCTGGACTTCCGGCCATTGCTGCAATCCATGATTCGCGACCGGGTCCGCGGTCGAGACATCGGAGAAATTGCTCGTGCCTTCCAGCGAGGTCTCGCTCAAGGCGCTTGCGAAGCAGTACTGAAAATACTCGAAGCCCACAATCTCAACACTGTAGTTATGTCCGGCGGTGTCTTCCAGAATGAATTGTTGCTGCAAGATATTAAATCGCTGTTAGAAGCTGAGCCCATTAAAATTTGGACGAACCATTCTGTCCCGCCCAACGATGGTGGCATCAGCCTGGGGCAGGCTGCCCTCGCGGCGTTCGCGATGAACTGAGAGTAAGACATATGCACGAACTTTCCATCGCCATGAGCATCGTAGAGCTCGCTGAAGAAGAAGCCCAGCAGCGCAATGCTCAAGTAACTGCCGTTCACCTCAAGCTCGGCGCTCTGTCTGGTGTCGTGAAAGAGGCGCTCTGTTTTTCATATGAAATGGCGTGTGAAGAGAGTCCATTAAAAGGGTCCCAACTGCTCATTGAAGAGGTTCCCGTAATAGTCTTTTGTCCAAAGTGTCAGACGCCGCGTCCCATCAGTTCCATCCAATTATTTTGTTGCGCTGAATGTGGCACCCCCACTTCCGAGATCGTACAGGGTAAGGAACTCGAAGTCGTAGCATTGGAGATTGAAGAATGGGCTCACAACCCCGCTTAGTCGAAGTCAGAAAGAACGTTCTCAAGCAGAATGATGTGATCGCACGAGCGCTTCGCGACGAATTTCGCGCCGCCGGAGTTTTTGTCGTGAGCCTTGTCTCGAGTCCGGGATCGGGCAAAACCGCGTTCCTGGAGAAGACTCTTACCCAGCTTTCACGGGATTACAGGGTAGCCGCGCTGGTCGG
>DASYGR010000158.1:0-14282 GCA_035999525.1 Terriglobales bacterium | reverse complement strand
GCCGATCTCGCGTGTCCTCTCTGTCACCGAGACCAGCATGATATTCATCACGCCCACTCCTCCGACAATGAGTCCCACGCTCGAAACCGCAAACATAAAAATAAAAATGCCGCCGGAAATTTGCTTCCAAACATCGGATAAAGCATCTTGTGTAAACACCGCAAAGTTGTCTTCCTTTTCCGGAGACACTTTGCGACGGCGGCGAAGCAGTTCTCGAATTTCATCAATCGCCTTCGGCATATCATCGTGCGAGGTAGCCTTCACGCTGATCCAAAAATATTTCAGCTCCGGATGCAGCTTCCGGAAAGTGGTGAGCGGGAAAAGGATCAGGTTATCGTCAGGATTCTTTCCTCCGCCAAAGGCTGCCTTGCGCGGCTCCGCGACTCCGATCACGGTGAACACCTGTCCCTCGATATTGATGTCTTTGCCGATCGCATCTCCATCCGGAAAAAGTTCTTTTGCCGTGTCCGCGCCCAGGACGATGACATTCATGTGGCGCTCGTTGTCAATGTCGGTGAACCATCGCCCCGAAGTCAATCCCAGATCATAGACATTTTTCCAATCGGCGGTGTCACCCTCCAGAATTGTATTTTTTACCTTTCGACCGCCGTACTTCACCACGTATCTGCCCGTTCCGAAATTCTGATCCTCGTAGCGCGCCCCGACAGTCACAGCCTGGATATACGGCAACTGTTTCATCGCTTCCGCATCGTCAGGCGTCAATCCTTTTCGGGCGCGCATTTCGGCGGTCGGCCGGCTGAAGCTGAACGGCTGAATGTGGTAGGCAAAAATCAAATTTGATCCAATGCTTGTGATTGACGCCTGTACGCTCTCATTCAGGCCGCTCACAATCGAAGAAATCCCAATCACCACAGCCACACCAATAACAATCCCTAGTACGGTCAATCCTGAGCGCAGCTTATTGCTCCGAATCGTGTTCAGAGCCATGCGAACAATTTCGCCGTAGTCACCTTTACGCATCATAAGAATTTAGTAATTGAGTAAGTTGGTAATTGGGCAATTGAAAGTCAAAACATGAGACAAGCCTCTCGTTCTTCAATTACCAAATTACCCGATTACCAAATTACTTAATGTCTCAATGTTATAGTTCGAATCTCAACGCCGCTATCGGATCAAGAGTCGCCGCTCGCTTGGCTGGATACACTCCAAAAAATACTCCCACGCTTGCGGATACCAGCAATCCCGCCCCGACCGCCCACAGTTTAATTTCTGAAGGCATCCCGATCAGTGCGGTTACTCCCTTGGCAACGATAATTCCTGAAAGTACTCCGAATACTCCCCCCATCAGAGCCATAGTGGCCGACTCAATCAGGAATTGCATAAGCACGTCTTGCCGACGCGCTCCCAACGCTTTGCGAATCCCAATCTCGCGCGTTCTCTCGGTGACTGACACCAGCATGATATTCATGATCACGATGCCGCCGACCACCAGTGAAATTGCGGCGATGCCGATCATGGCAAGGAAGAACGTTCCCGTAAGATTGGCCCAAATGCTGAGAAAGCTGGCATTGGTTTCGGCGGCGAAGCTGTCCGGTTTCCCCGGCGGATCGTGGCGGAGTGCCCGCACAATGGCTCGCGCCTCGTCCATGGCAGTTTCCAACTGGACTCCAATGCCATTGGCTTTACCGGAGATGCGTATTGATGTGTGCTCGCCGTACTGCTTCAAGTAAGTCGTGATCGGAATCAAAGCATAATTGTCGAGGCTTTGACCCATCGTCTTCCCCTGCTTCGTGCCCACGCCCACCACGGTATAAAGCTGCCCGTCTATGCGAATTTCCTTCCCCAGCGGATCCGTCCCCGGAAACAGGTTGTCAACGATATCCGTGCCGACGACAGCGACGTTCGAGCGATTGTCTTCATCATTCGAATTCAACATTCGCCCCGCCCCAAGATCAAGATCAAGAATCTGCGGCATTGACGGCGTCAGTCCGCGAATCCACGAGTCATTTACTGATTGCTGCCCGTACTTCACTTTTCCGGTGAAGCTCGTCGCCGACGCCCCAACCATCGTGCAGTGACGGCACGAGTCGCGCACCGCCTCATAGTCTTCCATGGTGAGGTCTTTGCGTTTCTGGCCTTCGAGGAACTGATCAATGTTGGTGACTACCGGGCTAACCTTGCTGATAATGAAAACGTCCGCGCCAAGCCGGAAAACCTTCTCCGCGACGTAAGCATTGATTCCATTCACGAACGTGACCACGGCAATTACGGCGGCAACGCCAATCACCACGCCGAGCAGGGTCAGCACCGAACGGAGCTTATTTGCCCACAACGATTGCAACGCTATACGGATGGCTTCAATGATGTTCATAGACCGGCGGCGCTACTTAACGGTACGTATAGCCCTTCGACAATGTTCAGTCTAACCAGCAGGAGCCTGTCTGTCGAATCACCGGCTGTGTCTGGATTATGTCAAGTTTCGTTCGATGGACTCGCGGGGGGTTGATCTTACTTGGGTTATCTTAGCTTTAGGGTTGTGAGCGCGAACAGGGCAAATACCAGCGAAGCGATCCAGAAGCGGACAATGATTCTGGATTCGGACCAGCCCAATAACTCGAAATGATGATGGATGGGCGCCATTTTGAAGATGCGTTTTTTTCGCAGCTTATAAGATCCTACCTGGAGAATTACAGAAAGAGCTTCGATTACGAAAACTCCACCGATGAACGGCAAGAGTAACTCCTGCTTGATCATCACAGCGACGGTCCCAATAGCACCGCCCAATGCGAGCGATCCAACATCGCCCATAAACACTTCCGCTGGATGAGCGTTGTACCAGAGAAATCCAATGGAAGCTCCAACCATTGCGCCGCAGAAAATTGTAAGCTCGCCGACCTGGGGCATACGTTGCAATTCAAGATAAGTCGAAAACGTTGCATGTCCGCTAAGGTATGTGAGGACGGTGAGTGCGCCGGCCGCTATCACAGTGCACCCTATTGCGAGGCCATCCAGACCATCGGTGAGGTTGACGGCATTGCTGGAACCAACGAGCACTAAAACTACAAACACTACGAACGGAAGAAATGCTAGAGGCCACAGCCCCGGACTACGCAGCAAGCTGTCAACTACAAGATCGGGCTGATACTGCTTAAAGAACGGCACTTGCAACCGCGTCGAATAAATTCCGACGTTCTGCATCGCGATTAGGGCCACCGCTACGAGAATGCTGGTTAGAATCTGGAACCCCATCTTCGATTTCGCGGTCAGGCCAAGATTTCTGCGGTTTACAACCTTTGTATAGTCGTCAGCGAAGCCGATGGCGCCGAAGGCGCAAGTGGCGAAGACCGCGATCCAGACAAAACGGTTACTCAGATCTGCCCACAGCAATGTTGGAATCACAATGGAAATGACAATAAGAAGGCCGCCCATAGTCGGCGTGCCGGCTTTTTTCTGATGGGCTTTCGGACCATCCTCGCGGATGTATTGGCTGATCTGAAATTCGCGGAGACGGTTAATGACCAGCGGACCGACGATCAGTCCCGTGAACAGCGCGGTCAGACTGGCGAACGCGGTGCGAAATGTCAGATAACGGAAGATGCGGAACGGCGGAAAATAATGAAACAGTTTCAGGTAGAGCAGCCAATAAAGCAATCATCCTCCGTGCCTGCGTTTCTCAAACAACACGATCCTCAGACTATGAACGAGTCATGCTCCGGCGATCTGTGTCTTCCACACTTCCAGAGCACGCTCGAGTTTCACTCCACGGGATCCTTTTATGAGTACCAAGTCTCCATCTCTTGTTTCACGAGCCAGCCACTCGCCAGCTTCTTCGGGACTGGTTACGAATTCTGCTCGCATTCCACTTCGCCGCGCGGATTCCACCATGGGCCGCGCCAATCCCCTGACGCCGAGCAGCATATCAATTTTGCGTTCGGCAATGTGACGTCCTGACATGTGATGCGCTTCCTCGGCGGTGGGGCCTAGCTCAAGCATCTCGCCCGCCACCACAATTCGGCGTTTCGCCGCCATGCCAGCCAGGGCGTTAACCATGGCTTCCAACGCCTTCGGATTCGAATTGTAACAATCGTTGATCACGGTGATGTTACCGACTTGAATGACCTCGCCGCGTTTTGCAGGGGCTGTCAGGTCCTGGAGGGCTTTTGTGGATTCGGAAAGAGTGAGGCCGCAGTGCAATGCCACAGAAACGGATGCGAGTGCATTGAGAACGTTGTGAGTTCCAATCAGTGGCAATCGAACTTTTTCCCGCTGTTCCGCAGCAGCTATGTCGAAGCTCGTTCCGGCAGCTCCCATCGGCTCGATATTTTCGGCACGAACGTCCGCCGATGGCACTGTTCCGTAGGTTATGACTTTTCCCGCAAAAGATTTCCCGAATTTAGAAACGTATTCATCGTCGGCGTTCAAAATTGCTGTGCCGCCGGAGGGGAGCGACTCGATGAGTTCACGCTTGGCGCTTGCGATTCCTTCGATTGAGTCAAAGAATTCCAAATGGACTGGAGCGACGTTGGTTACGACTCCTATATCCGGGCGGGCGATCTTTGCCAGCGCTGCGATTTCTCCAGCATGAGACATGCCCATTTCGATTACTGCGATGTCGTGCTCGGGCTCAAGCTTTAACAGCATGAGCGGCAATCCGAAGTGATTATTGAAATTTCCCTCCGACTTGAGCACACAAAATTTCGTTGACAGCACGTGAGCGATTGCTTCTTTGGTCGTCGTCTTCCCGGCAGACCCCGTAACCGCCGCCAACCGTTTTCCCCAGAGCCCGCGAACCGCGGTAGCAAGATGCTGCAAAGCCACCAGCGTGTCATCTACTAATAAGAGCTTCGCTGTCGCACCGTATCGGGCCGCTTCATCTCTTCGCACGACAGCAGCAACCGCGCCGTTGTTTAGAGCCTGATCTACATAATCGTGCCCGTTCAAGCGCTCTCCAATCACAGCGAAGAAAAGTTCACCGGGACGAATAGTGCGGGAATCAATGGAGTATCCAACAGCGACGCCTTCGCAGATGGCTTTGCTATCCGAAGAAATGAATTCGGCGATGCGAGAAAGAGGCAGTTTCATGGATTATTTGGAATGGCTTTAGCCGTTTCGCGAATGTATCCGAGTTCCTGAAGTGATTCGCGCGCAACTTTCACGTCATCGAACGGAAGGGATCCTTCTCGGGTCACCTGAATCTTTTCGTGCCCCTTCCCAGCGATTAGCACAATATCGCCTGGTCTTGCCTCGTGAATTGCCATCACGATTGCATGCTGGCGATCCGGTTCCATCTTGTAGTTGGCGCCACGGCGTTGAAGACCAACGACCGCGTCGTTCATGATTGCCAGGGGATCTTCAGAGCGCGGGTTATCGGAAGTCAGCATGATCGCGTCACTGTTGCGAGCGACGGCTTCGCCCATGAGTGGACGCTTTGAACGGTCTCGATCTCCTCCACATCCGAAGACAGTAATCACGCGGCCCTTTTCCGCCTCGACGAATTCCCTCGCTAACGACGTGAGATTGCGGAGTGCATCGTCGGTGTGCGCATAATCTACTACCACTGTAAAGGGTTGACCACAATCCACGGGCTCGAAGCGTCCGGGAACTCGCGAGAGGCTTGCTATGCCCTCCGAAATGGCTGCCGGGTTGGCGGAGCGGGCGTGGGCTGCGGCCGATGCGGCAACGATGTTGTACACATTTACTTTCCCGATCAGGGGAGAGAACACAGGAGTGGTTTCTTCCGGGGTGACCAGATCGAACCGAGTCCCGCGCAGGCTCACGTCAACGTTATCCGCATGAAAGTCGCCTTCCGCAAAACCATATGTAACGACAGCGGAACGCGCGTGTTTGCTGGCTTCGATTAGCTTTTGACCGTAAGAGTCATCAATGTTGATGACAGCAACACGCGGAGAACCGGTCCCACACCCTTCAAACAATATTTGCTTGGCGGCAAAGTATTCGTCCATGGTGTGGTGATAATCCAGGTGGTCGCGGGTGAGGTTGGTGAACACCGCGCAATCAAAAGGTATTCCGTAGACTCGCTGCTGCGCCAGTGCGTGAGAAGAAGCCTCCATGACCACTTCAGTGGCGCCGCGGCTAAGAGCGTTTGCGAATATCGAATTCAGTTCGAGAGATTCCGGAGTGGTATGCGGCGCAGGAAGCACATTGCCGGCGACGTGATATTCGATGGTGCCAATGAGTGCAGTTTGGCGCTTCGCGGCCTTGAGAATGGATTCCAACAGGAAAGCAGTAGTACTTTTCCCATTGGTCCCCGTGATGCCCGTAATCCTAAGTTTGTCGGCCGGATGTCCGTAAAAATTCGCGCTTAACCTTGCCAGAGCGCGTCTTCCATGCGGCACCTGCGCCCACGCTGAGTTCTGACGAGGCTTCTCCGTCGCTGAATCAGTGACAACGGCGACGGCTCCGGCGGCGATTGCGCGATCAATGAAGCCATTGCCATCGCTAGATTCTCCGCGCATCGCCACGAATGTATCTCCGGGCTTGACTTTGCGAGAATCATATTGCAACCCGCTGATTTCAGGATTGCCGCGCTGGAAAAGAACCTCAGCGCCGTCAAGAAGTTGCAGGAAGGTCATTGCCTCGATTCTAGTGCAGATGGTTTTACTCGTAAAATCGTTGCGCGATTCCTTCAGCGGCCAAACTGCACGGTTACGCGGGTTCCGGCGGCAACGTGTGATCCAGCCGGAGGAATCTGTTGCTGGCCGAGCCCGCTGCCCATTACGTCGAGAGTAATTCCTTTTTCCTCTGCTGTTTCAATTGCGCTGCGGACGCTTTTCCCCATGAATGACGGCACCACAATTCCTCCTTCTTCCATGTCAACCACAACCGTGCCTCCGGTTGGAAGTTGCACCGGTGGCGACGGAGGAGTTTGAGGCGGCGCGACCACCTCGGCGTTTTCTAATGTGTCAATCCTTCCGCGCATTGAGGCTGGAACGACACTTCCTGCCGACGATGCGGGAGTGACAGATGGAGTCGGGGTTGCGGAACTCGCGTCCTCAAGATTCGTGCTTTGGGATATTTCTAACGGTTCTCCCGGGTGATCCGGCGAACCTTCGGCGGTATCTCGATCGCTAATTTGGCGCGAGGCTAACAAAACTTGGCGATTTGGAGGCAATTCGATGTCGTGAGGTGTGTGTAAATATTCAAGCACCTGCTGCGAGATTCGCTGGAAGACTGGGGCGGAAACATCGGCGCCGTGATGCGGGCCGACCGGGGAATCTATGATCACAGCGACGACGATTGACGGGTCATTGATGGGGGCGAATCCGGCAAACGAGGCAATGTATTTTGTGCGCGAATAGGCGTGTGTGAGAGGATCAACTTTTTGTGCCGTGCCTGTCTTTCCGGCCGATGAGTATCCTTCGAGAATAGCTTTTCGGCCTGTGCCTGTCAGCACGACTCCCTGCATCATTTGTTTCATCTCCGCCGCTGTCGTTGGCGAAATTACGCGAATCCCCTCGCCCGGATGGAAAACAACTGTTTGCGGGGCCTGCTGCGGTGCGGTCGCAGTAGCGACGATATGGGGCGGAAGTCGAACTCCGTCATTCGCGATCGTGGACACCATCGCCGCCAGTTGAAGCGGCGAAACTCCAATCTCCTGGCCCGTCGAGATTGCTGCGATCGAGACTTTTGACCAGCGGCTGACTGGTTTCGTCAGTCCTCTAGTCTCGCCCGGAAGCTCGATCCCGGTTTGTTGTCCGAATCCGAATCCACGAATGTATTTGTAAAATCTGTCGTCGCCAAGGCGTAGTCCGATCTTAATTGCGCCGACTTCGCTTGAGTGGGCGAGAATTTCTGCAACCGTTAAATTCCCCCAAGGCTTGTCGTCGTGAATGCGCATGCCATTGACGACGATGGACCCCATCTGGCAATCGAACACTTCGGCCGGTCGGGTAACCTTTTCTTCGAGAGCCGCAGCCAGCGTGACCAGCTTGAATGTGGATCCGGGTTCGTAAACATCGCTGACAGCGTGATTCTTTAATCGCAGTGGCGTGATCTCGCGCGAAAGATTGGGATTAAACGTCGGATAATTTGCTAACGCCAGAATTTCTCCGGTGTGAGGATTCTCGACCACGACCGTTCCCGCCTCCGCGTGCGTCGCCTGCATCTGCGCTGCTAACTCCCGTTCCGCGATGTATTGGATTTGTTCGTCAATCGTGAGTACGACGTTCTCGCCCGGGACAGGTTGCTTCTCCACGCTCCCAAACCACTTCTTGTGCGCATCCACCGAGATGAGCATTGCGCCAGGCTTCCCCTGCAGCTTGGTTTCATATTCGCGTTCAATCCCGCTCAGGCCGTGATCATCCATCCCCACGTATCCAAGGATCTGGGCTGCCAGTTCGCGTTTGGGATAAAACCTTTTCGATTCTTTTTGGAAATAAATTCCACGAAGGTTCAGGGATCGAATTCGGCTGGCCACGTCTGCGTCAGCTTTTCGTGCCAGCCAGCAAAAGGTTTTGGCCGCTTTACACCTGGCCAGCGATTCGCGCGGATCAGACTTGGTAATGTGCGAGATCAAAGAGATGGTTCCGGCAAGATTGGGAATTTCGGAGGGCACCGCGAAGACTGAGTCCACTGAAATGGACATCGCCAGTTCACGGCCTGCACGATCGTAAATGACTCCGCGCGGCGCGGATAGCTCTTCAGTGCGCTGTTGCTGATGTTGCGCCCGTTCTTCAAAACTCCCATACCGAAAGATTTGAAGATAAGTCAGGCGTAGGCAAATACCCACACACCATAAAGCAAGGATCGTGCCGAGAGCGTACAGTCTGCGATTCGCGATGGAGTGAGCAGAGTTCAAGGAATCTTTCTGAATTTGTCAATGGAGCGTCGGGCATCCCCGCCCGACAGGACGGGCGAGGACGCCCGTCTCTCCACTAAAATCATCGCGGGTGCCCCGTTCAAGCTTCGCTTGAGCGGGAATTTTGTTCTCAACTACCTAGCCGATATCACCGAAATCGGCGTCACGCTCGCCAGGATAGGAGACGCTGAATCTGGTAGCGGCGTATCCATGCGAATCACCTGGCCAGCCTGGGGAGATTGCAGGCCCATCTTCCTCGCCAAGACATCAATGCGTTGCGGATCTTGAAGCGAGGCTTCCTCCAAACGCAGGTCACGATTCAGTTCAGCTAATGAATTTCGCTGTGATTTTAGGGTCTCAATTTTGTATCCGTACTCGATGGCTTTGAAATGCTGAAAGGCGTACGTCATGACCAGCAGAAACAGGCAGCAGAGCGCAATGCCGAACTGCTTCATTTCGCGATGGCGTCTCGGGTCCTCAACCTTTACGAGTCTGGAGTTATCAATGCCCTTGCTGAAATAAACTTCCGGCGTTCCCGTCCAACAGGGAACCCGTCTGCTCGAAGATGTAAGGGTCTGAACCGCCGCCGCTGCTGCCATTAGGCCACCTCAGAGAATGTCAGTTCCATGTGTGCGATTTCGCGTTGCGCGACGGTGTACCAGTAAGCAAGTTTGTCTTCCTGCGACCCCATGTTTTGCGGAATACGCTTCTCGGTGTTTTCGACTGCGTTCATCAGATCGTTGATTAGTGTTCCGGTGTACATATATTTGTTCTCCCGTTTTAATGGCTAAAGTTTTGACTTCTAAATTCTTTCTACCGCTCGCATCTTTGCGCTGCGTGATCGCGGATTGACTGCAATTTCTTCTTCATCCGCCGTAACCGGCTTTTTCGTCAGCAACCGGTACAGTCCCTGATGGGCCCCTTCACGAAATTTGTCTTTGACGATTCGGTCTTCGAGCGAATGAAAACTTATGATTACCATCCGCCCTCCGCGTTTCAGCAACTGCGGGGCGGCATTCAGCAACGACTCCAGATCTTGCAACTCACTGTTTACGTAAATTCGGAGTGCCTGAAAGGTTTTGGTCGCCGGATGAATCCTTCTTTCCGCCTGATTCATTGGCCGGGCCGCGGCTGATATGATCTCCGCCAATTCTGCGGTAGTTCGTATCGGCCGCGACCGGACAATGGCTCTGGCGATTCTCCGCGACCTCCTTTCGTCACCGAATTCGTAAATCAGATCAGCGAGTGCAACCTCGTCGAGCCGATTTACCACCTGTTCAGCGGATTGCCCGGACTGCGTATTCATTCGCATGTCGAGCGGTCCTTCCGCCTGAAAACTAAAGCCTCGCGCGGGATCATCAAGTTGCAAACTGCTGACGCCGAGATCGGCCAAAATCCCGTCGTAGGTCGTTCGCCCTTGGTCGTTCGCAAAATCTGCAAACGAACCGTGGATCAATTCGACTTTCGGCCACCCAAAAGCATTGTCATCCCGAGCGGAACTGAAGGATTCGCTTTGCGAATCGTTCAGCGCAGTCGAGGGACCTGCTTTCAGCCTTTCGCGCGCGATTTCCAGCGCGGCTGGATCTTTATCTAGGCCAATCAAATGTCCCGGTGCGCCGAGGCGTTTTGCGATTTCTAAACTGTGGCCGCCCAGGCCGACCGTGGCGTCGAGATAAGTCCCACCGCGCTTGATAGCTAAAAATTCGATCGCTTCTTTTAAAAGAACCGGAACATGGCCAGCTTTTGAGTGACTGCCATGCCCACCCCGCTCGGGGATGTCTGTGAAACTTTCCGCCACTAGATGCCCAGCTTGTCCAGCGTGCTCTCATCCTCAGGCGTAAACTTTTCTTCTTCGATCTGCTTTTGGAAGATTTCGAGATTGCGTACTTCCAAAAATGTCAGGTTGCCCAGTACCGCGACTTCGCCTTTAATCTGCGCCGCATCGCGCAGCAAGCTTGGAATCAGCAACCGTCCCTGGCCGTCCATCTCGATCACCTGCCCGTAGTAATTCACCCGCTCCAGGAACTTTTTCTTCGTGGGATTGAACGTCGAGAGCGCCGCCAACTTCTGCTCGATCCGTTCCCACTCCTCGAAGGGATACACTTGAGCAACCTTGCCATCGAGGCTGGTGATGTAGAATTGCGATCCGTACTTCTCGTCGATCACCCGCTTGAATTCCGCGGGGACCTTGAGTCGTCCTTTTTCGTCGACGCGAGTTGGGTGATTGCCGCGAAACATGTGTTCGGCCCTTTACCGGGGCTGAAAATCTTTTGGCAGCTACTGCCACAGCGAGGGAGGTCAAAGCGGTCAAAATGTCGGTCTGTTCTGGTTCGTTGGGACCAATTTTCTGGGGGTCAGTCTTTAAATCCACTGGCGCCTCTCGAATATCAGTTTTTGTCCACGAGCCTTACTGTTGAGACCACTTTCTACCACTTTTGTCCACAGTTTACGCCTAAACCGTTTATTGTCAACGAGAAAGTTGCAGGTCAGATGTTGAACCTCTAACCTATTTGGGAAAGCGCTATATTTTGTGGTTTAGAAAAGATAGGACCGCTATAAGTTGCGTTTAGAGACTTGGTGCGGCAGCGGTAAGTTTCGCTGTTTGTTCGCTTTAGGGCAGTTCTGAGAAACTAACTGCCATTCGCTCTAACGCGTACCCGTAAGTTCAGCATGGCGATGGACCCGGCGCGGCTTAATCTTTTTCCCAGCTCCCTTGCCTTCTGCGATTCTCAGATCGTAGTCATTTTGCAGATTGAGCCAAAACTGTGCGGGCAGGCCAAAATACTTCGCCAAACGAATAGCAGTATCCGCACTGATCGCGCGCTCTCCACGGATAACCTCATAGATTCCAGCAAAATTTAAGGCTTTCGCCAGTTCATAGGTGCTCGCACCCATGGGCTCCATGAACTCCGTTCTCAGGATCTCGCCGGGATGGACCGCAAATATTTTTCTCGACCTTGCCATGATGACTCCTATTCTCAGTGGTAATCCACAATCTCTACGTCAAATGCGTTCCCATCCCGCCATGTGAAACACACACGATATTGATCGTTGATACGGATACTATGTTGTCCGGCACGGTTTCCATGAAGCGCCTCCAACTGATTCCCGGGAGGAACCTTCAAGTTATCCAAAGCAAGCGCAGCATTCAGAATCGCGAGTTTCTTAAAGGCTCGCAATCGCAGAGAAGCAGGAATGCGGCGGCTCCTGCCCGATCGCCACAATTTCTCGGTTTCCTTCTCGCCGAAACTAGCGATCATCTGTTCTTATACTAATGCAACGCGGTAGTATTGCAACACATTAGTATCTGAACGTCCCATTGGCTGCCTGTGAATGGGGAAGGGGCGAAATGCATAGGTCCTTCGCTTCGCTCAGGATGACAATTTTTGGGGTTGCAGTAAGAACCGGCGGATGGCACGGTTTTTGGCGAGCCCTACCATATCGTTTGCAACATCTTTGCCTGACGAATCTGTTTGTCGGCTGTGACCAGCGGCATGCCTTCGGCAATTGCGGTGGCTCCGATTATCAGGGCGGCGGGATCGCGCGGATAGGTGCTGGGCATCCGAACCGCCATTGCGGCAATCGCCGGCGTCAGAGGCCGGAGAATAACTCGGGACACTGTCTCACGAATAAATGATTCCACGCCGACTGATACCTGAACCCGTCCATTCTCCGCCAGCCAGGCCAGTTCCCAGAGCGTGATGCTGGCCACCGCAACTCCGGTCTTTTCCCGCGCTTCGCGAATCGCATCCCGCGCTTTCTTGGATAGCCGCTTCGGGTCGCTCGACATCCAGATAAGCACGTGCGTATCGAGCAGGATCATTTGCTTTCCCAGTCCTCGAGCGGAGTGACCGGCCCCACGATGTCGCCGACGACTTTTACTTTCCCTGCCATGTATCCGAAGATGTCATCAGCGTTTGGTGAAGAGCCATCTTGCTAGGTTGCTGAAGCCCTCCAATAAGGGCGTCGATCTTGCTAAGGATAAGTGGAACAAGATAAATGAGGTTTTTGAAGCGTCTCAAGCTGAAATTAGCGTTTCGACATTCATCCACCACCTCTGGCTTTCACGGTACGAGTACATAACGGAAAAGAAACTCTACAAGGCTCTGAGGAAGAGCATTAAAAAAGAACAAGCGTGCGCCTTTCTGGACGACCTCGTTAAAGAGAGCAAGATCTACCGATATATTCACGAGCCCTCATCTAGAACGTGGACAAAAGATGAGCGGGATATTCGCGATTCTCTTCAGGCGATGAACTTATTCCGCATCAAGCAGCAACTACCTTTAGTCCTCAGTGTTATGCGGCATTATGAGGACGGGAACCTAAAGACCAAACACGTGAGGTCGATTCTCTCAGCAGTTGAGAATTTCCATTTTGGTTTCACCGCGATCGCTTCCCAGCGTTCTTCGGGCGGTATCTCGTTCATGTACGCTTTGGCCGCTCGCGGCCTTTACAAAGCTAAGAATCCTCAAGCAAAAGTAAAGTGCCTAAAGGATTTCCGAAAAAACAAGTTGGTAGCTAAACATCCCCAGTATGCCGAGTTCGAGCCAGGCTTTATGGAATTGCGTTATTCGAGTCATATGACAAAACAGAAGAATTTGGTGAAGTACATCCTGACGAAGATTTATCAGGCGCATTCGACCGGCCTGCCAATTGACCCGGAGCAAGCAACAATCGAACATCTTGCGCCGGAAAATCCCGCTAAAAGCACGGGCCTCTCGCAAGATGATGTCGCTTCAATCGGGAACCTGATACTCGTGAATCAGTCATTGAATAATGAGCTGGCAAACAAGAACTTTGCTGAGAAAGTGGGGATACTGCAGGCCGCTAATGTGTGGGTTGATCCCATAATCTTGGGGACTAAGACTTGGGGCTCGTCCCAAATCGAGAAACGAACAAGGCTGCTTTCGAGAGGCGCTTACGACCATGTGTGGTCCATTTAGACGCCGGCGAACGCTTTAAAATTTCCGTGTTGCATCCGAGAGATCTGTTGAAGAACGTGAAAGCATGAGCAAAGCTACTTATCCGTTTAAACTTCCGCTTTCTGTCAAGAAAGCCGCGCAACGGCTGGCCAAGGAAGATGGCGTTTCGTTAAACCAATGGATTGCAGTAGCGGTGGCTGAGAAAGTAGGAGTAATAGAAACTGGCTGACTTTTTCAAAAGGCGTGCTGGAAAGGCCACCCGGGCCGGATTGATTAAGTTTCTGCACAGTGCTCCCAAGTCTCCGCCCCGAACGGATGACCACGTTTAACGCGGCTTGCGCCGTTTCCCAACTGTTGGCTTCAATCGCAAGGCATTTCCACGGCTTATTTTCACTGCCCTATTGTGTGACATCTGACCTTGCGATCCACATCCAAATCATTTCATCATTGGCCCAGCACAAGGACCAGCACCAATAGAAGCGCGCTAAGGCCGCACCAAAAATTCATGCCAGGCGAAAAACCGGCGCGTAAGCACATGATTCAAAAGAACCAAGGATTTAAGTTCTTTAGAAGCTGATATT
>DASYGR010000145.1:0-12580 GCA_035999525.1 Terriglobales bacterium | reverse complement strand
CGTGGCCGAAGAGGAAGATGGCATTCTGCCATGGGCCAAGTTCGGATTTCTCTGGGGAATGGCCGCACTCATCAACACTTCTCTGTTAGCGTTCCTGCCCGTGTCCGGCATGTGGATTTGCTATCAGAGACTGCGCCGGAGAAAGCATTTTCTCAAGGGCGCGGTCGTCTCGGCCCTGGTGTTCGCCGCTTGTGTCGCGCCGTGGAGTGTCCGCAATTATCGAACTTTCGAAAAAGTTATTTTTATTCGTTCGAATTTTGGCGCCGAATTACGCCTTGGCAACGGGCCGGGGGCCGATGGCACATGGATGGCGTACTTGCATCCGACGAAAAACGCCCATCAGCTGCGTCTCTACAAAGAAATGGGAGAAATGGCATACGTTGCCGAGCGCAAACGCCAGGCGATAGCTTTCATCCGCGAGAGTTACAGCCGGTTCGCAATGTTATCTACTAAACGCTTCATATATTACTGGGGCGGACTTCCAAAACTGGCCGAGAAACCCGCGGTGGCTGCGCTCCAGAACTCAATTTTTCTCGCTTCGTCTGTGCTCGCATTCTGGGGATTGGGACGGGCCTTGCGAAAGCGACGACCAGGGGCATGGTTGTTCTTCTGGCTGATACTCTGTTATCCGCTGGTGTATTACTTTGTGTTTCCGCACCCTCGTTATCGTCATCCCATTGAGCCTGAGTTGGGAATCCTGATCTTGTACGTGATTTCCGAAGCTGAGAAGAAACGTAAGCCGCCCAAGGCTCTAACGCCCGCGCAGCCCGGGCCATGACGCCGACAACATTTAAAAAAATCGCCGGGTTGGCCGGGAAATTGGGGGCTCGCCTGGCATTCATTCATCCCGTGTTGTGCAGGCCCGCTGCAATGCCGTTGATGGTTGCGGCCAGAGCGTAGTTCAATTCGTCTGAGTTTGCGCCTGCACGCTTTCTTCTGAGCAGGTCCACTTGAATCAGGCTGATGGGATCAACGTAGGGATTGCGCAGCCGGATGGATCGCGATAACACGGCATTATTCTCCAGAATCTGCTGCTCGCCCGTAATGGACAGAATGACTCGCTGTGTGCGCTCAAACTCCTCCGTCAGCATCTGCCAAACCCTTCCTCTGACACCCTCATCCTCCACAAGGTCTGCATACATTTTCGCAATCGTGAGGTCCGCTTTCGCCATGGCTAGTTCAACGTTCCGGATCAAGTCTGAGAAAAGCGGAAAATCTTTCATCATGTCCCGCAGTAGCTGCTGCTGTTGCGAACCCCTCTCCGCGAAACGCTCGAGTGCATAACCTACTCCGAACCATGCGGGAACGGCGTGACGGCTTTGCATCCAGCCAAATACCCATGGAATGGCACGCAAATCTTCGAGCCGCCGGTTTTGCGAACGTCGTGACGGCCGCGAGCCGATTCGAGCATGTTCGAGCTCATTCACCGGAGTGGCCTGCTCGAAATAAACGAGGATATCGGGATTCTCGGCGATGCCCTTACGGTAGAAACCGTATGCATCCGCCGACATCTCATCCATCGCCTGGTTAAATTTGTCGTCGCTCCCAGCTTTCGGCCCTCTAGGGCGCGTCAGAGCCTCAAGGCAAGCGGCAATCATGATCTCGAGATTCCATTCCGCAAGCACAGGGTCGGCATACTTCCAGTTGAGCACTTCGCCCTGCTCTGTGACTCGAATTTCGCCGGAGAAGTCCCCTGAAGGCTGTGCCACAATCGCGGCGTGGGTAGGTCCTCCTCCGCGCCCCACCGTGCCACCACGGCCATGAAAGAGCCGCAACTTGACTCCGTGTTCTCGCGCGACTTGATGAAGTGAGCGATGTGCTTTGTAGAGTTCCCAAATACTGGTCAACATGCCACCGTCTTTGTTGGAATCGGAGTAGCCCAGCATGACTTCCTGCCAATGTCCCCATGAATCAAGCAAGATTTTGTACTCCGGCCTGTTCCATACCTTGGACATAATTTCTGGAGAAGCGCGAAGAGACTCGATGGATTCGAACAAGGGAACTGGCATTAGGCCGGGGTCATCGCCGCTTGCTCCAAGGCCGACCCCGCCTTCATCGGCCAGCCGCAGCACGGCGAGAATATCTTCCGCCGACTCGACTCCACTAATTACGTAGTTGCGAATTGCGCCCGGCGGGTACGCTTTTTTCATCTCCGCAATATCCTTGAAAGTGGCTATGACTCCCGATCCTTCGGAAGGATCTCCGAGAGACGAGAGTGAAATCAAGGCTTGCGAGTGCTGCCGCGCATGTTGCCGAATGTCGAGAGTGGAGAGATGAAAACCGAACGTGCGAATCTTCCGGAGCAGCGGATCGAAAATTAATTCGGCGAGCCTTCCGCCGGAGTTCGAGCGCAAGCTGTTTCGCAGAAGAACGATATCCTGCTCGAACTCTTCAGCGCCGGAGTACGCGTGGGCCGCGCCCTCGCCGCGGGTATCGGTCAATCGAATGATGACAAAATTCATGAATCGCCGGTAGAGTTCGGTTTCTGAAATGCGCGCGAGGCGCGAGTGCTCATCGCCGAGTTGCGCGCTGTAATCGGCGAGCCGGGAGCGGAATTCGCTGGAGACTGAAACCTGGCGCGATGAAGAACTGGTGCGATCGATCCCGCGTTGGACTTCCGAAATGTAGTGGGTGAGGATCGCGTTCCGCGCTCGTTGCAGAGCTTCGCGCGTGGACGCAGCTGTAACGAAGGGATTGCCGTCGCGGTCGCCGCCTATCCATGAGCCGAAGGAAAGGACGCGGGGAATATCTTCCTCGTTAAATTCTAGTCCGTAAATCTCACGAAAAGAATCCACAATTTCCGAATAGACGCGCGGCAGTGCATCGAAGATAGACATCGGATAATAGTCGAGGCCCATGCGGATCTCGTCCGATACGAGCGGTTTTTCGACACGGACTTCATCCGTTTGCCACAGGCTCGTAATTTCCGCAAGAACCATATTCTCGCTGGATTTTGCCTCGGCTTGCGAAAGCGGCAAATGATCCAGAGTTTCAAGGTACTGTGAGATCCTGCGGCGCTTGAATAAGACAGTACGGCGTGCGACTTCGGTGGGATGCGCCGTAAAAACCGGGACTACGCTGATTTCGTTCAATGACGCCATCGCTTCATCGGCGGTCAGGCCAGACTCTCGCATGCGAAGCAATGTTCCACGGAAGGAACCCGGCAGGGGAGGCTGATCCCTATGCAACTTGGCAGCCCGGCGCCGCCTTTTCCGGTGGTTTGTCTCCGCTAGATTGGTCAACTCAAAGTAAATCGCAAATGCCTTGGTTACGAGATAAGCATCGCCGATTTCTAGTTGCCTCACCTGGGTCCTGGCTTCCGCCATTTGGGGGTTATCAAACTTCGAGCCGGTCTGTTGCACCAACTGTTCGCGGTACGAAATGAGAAGGCGCCGCAACTGTTCCACGACTTCGAAAAGCTGCCGCCCTGCCTGTTCAACAACGACTTTGCCAAGCAATATGCCAAGCGAACGAACGTCCCGACGTAACGGCGCCTCTTTGGAGGGGTCGCTCGTTGCCGCCGTCAGTTCACCGAGGCGGCCACACTGATCATCCGCACTCCAAAGGGATACCTCTGTCATAAGTAAATCAATAGTAATTCATTGTTGTGGCTGCTTGGTGAATTGCAACCAGACTGAGTTGCGATGAAGTGGAAAGGCAATTGACCGGGGAACACTGGTGGGACTACGATTGCCACATGTTACGCAACATAATTTTCGGGATGTTGATTTTGATCACGCCGGCGATAGTGTTTGCGGCGGATCCAGGTGCGATGTTTTATGGCAGTGGCGGGGTCCTGCGCAACGGCACGGAAATCGCCAATGCGTCCGCGATATTCTCGGGCGACCTGCTGGAAACTCGGGCTGATTCGGTGGCGAATCTGAACTCCTTGGGAACCAGTGTGATCATCTTGCCAACGTCACTGGTGGAATTTCAGGGGCAAACCCTGTCTGTGGAACACGGCAGCGTCAGGGTGGCTACATCGCACGGGATCAGCGTTCGCGCGGGCTGCATGCTGGTCGTGCCGGCGTCGAGCGCATGGACACAATTTGAAGTGACCGACGTAAATGGAACGGTGGAAGTGGCGGCGAAGAAAAACAATGTGCGGTTGGAGACGGTGGCCGACGCTGGATCTGCAAAAGAAATGTCAGTTTCACTGGCCAGCAGCGACCTGCGGGAGGGAGAACAAACTTCGCGGGACGAATCCGCGGGTTGCAAGAGCGACAAACACAACAGAAAAGATGCGGGAGCGACACCGGCCGGAACCGGAGGCATCTTCGCTTCGGATTACACGAGATACGGCGCTCTTGCCGCGATCGGAGGCGTTGGTGTCTGGCTCGCTCTCGACAACGACGATCCCCCCAGCCCCTATAAACCGTAGGAAGGGCTTAACCCTTTTGCCCGCGACTCAACGCAAGGCTCAGACCTTTTCGAAGATATCTATGCACTTTGGTTTTCCCTCTCGTCCCGCGTGGTGGCATACAATATTTAGGTCTTCAAAGAGTCGTCGAAAGACGCATCTAACTACCAAGAGTTCCACTTTCTGAGGTGTTATGAATTTTGTAAAACTCTGTCTCGCGGTTTTACTGCTGAGTGCGGTCGCCTGGTCGGCACCGCTGGGAAGTTCGACCCGGGCGGTTATTCCCTCTGAACTACAGCAGCTTATCTCTGTGGATTATCGTGCATTGCGAAATTCCGACACCGCCATGGCACTGCAACAGCAGGTTCTACCAGAAAGTCTGAAACAGTTCGAAGTGGCGCTTAAGGGCGTTGGAATTGATCCCGACAAGGATGTTGACCAGCTTACATTTGTCTCCTATCGGACGGGGAAGCAGGACCTGAAAGTAGTGGGCGTGGCGGAAGGCTCCTTTTCAGAGAAAGTGGTGCTCAAGAAAATTCGCCTGCATAAGATCAGACCGGTGAAATACCGCGATTCCGATATTTACAACATGTCGGGCGGAATGCAGATGATGTTCCTCGACGACAATACTCTGCTATTTGGAGATAGCGGCGCGATTCATGGAGCGTTGGACGCACGCGACGGTTATGCCCAAACGCTGGATTCGAATCCGCAGATGGCCGACATGATCGCCTCCGTGGATTCCGGTGCAGTGTGGAGCATCCTTGATCAGAAGGGCACACAGAATATGTTGCTGTCTGCCTTGGGAGACGCCGGCAAACTCGCCGACTTTGACACCATTAAGAAACGAGTGCTCGGATCGCGCTACAGCATGAATTTCAGCGATGGGGTCAATTTCGATCTCGATGTCGTTACATCTGATTCCACAACCGCGATGACGCTTTCTTCACTTGTAAAGGCCGGTGTTCTCTATCGCCGGATGACGGCGACTCCTATTGAGAAGGCTGCATTAGAGGACGTAAACGTGGATTCGGACAGCTCAAATCTTCAGATGCACTTCAAGGCTGACGACAAGCAGTTTCAGTCATTGATTCATTCGCAGTTGTTCGCCGCGGTGTCGAAGTAGACTTTCACGCACGTAGGCCCAGGCGTCCCCGTCTGGGCAGGTGAACGCGGCGCTCCCCTCGTTTTAGGCTGGAATCTGATGAAATAAGGATTGCGAGAAGCTTCGCCGATCGCTTTCTTGGTTTAACGCCCCTCGCGCTTCCGCTTTGCCCAGCCTTCCTTGGTAATCTGGCGCGACCGGCCGATCGCGAGGGAGTCCGCCGGCACGTCTTGGGTCACACACGATCCCGCCGCAATGTAAGCATCTTTCCCCACAGTAATTGGGGCCACCAGCGTCGAATCGCTGCCGACAAAAACTCCGTCTTCGATGATCGTCTTGTGTTTCTTTTTCCCGTCGTAGTTACAAGTGATCGTTCCCGCTCCAATATTTACTTTTTCGCCGATTTCGGCGTCGCCAAGATACGTAAGATGGTTGGCTTTCGAATTTTTCCCGAGCCTGATCTTTTTTGTCTCAACAAAATTTCCCACATGCGCGCCTTCTCCAATTTCACTGCCCGGACGGAGGTTTGAGTATGGCCCTAAAATCGCGTTGGACTTAACCTTTGCATCGTGCAGGATGCATCCCGGCCTCACCAGAACACTGTCTCCAATTTCAGAGTCCTGAATAACCGAATAGGATCGTATGCGGCACTCCGCGCCGATTCGCGTGTTTCCCAATATTTGCACGAAAGGCTCAATAGTGGTGTCAGCTCCGATCTCTACGTCGTTGTCAATTACGCACGTGTCTGGATAGAAAATTGTTACCCCGTGACCCATCAGTTCTTGCGTCTTAATATGGCGCATTCGTAAATCTATGTCCGCAAGCTCCGCCCGCGTATTGCCGCCCAATATCTCGGATGAATCACTCGCTTCGATGGCCACGACCCGCTTCTTCGCTTTAACCAAAACCGAAGCCATGTCAGTCAGGTAGTACTCGCCATGAGGATTGTCGGTCTTGAGCTCATTAATATGTGCGAAGAGTGATTTCGCGTCAAACGCATAAAAGCCGGAATTGATTTCGCAGATTTTACGCTGTGCCGGCGTGGCGGATTTCTCTTCTACAATCCCCTTTACATCCGAGCTGTTCTTTCCCTTTCGGATCACTCTCCCGTAGCCAGTGGGATTCTCCAAACGCGCGGACAATATAGTCATCGCCGCTTTATTTGTGCTATGGAATTCTCTCAGCTTTTCGATGGTCCCCGGTGTGATAAGGGGCGCATCTCCAGACAGCACAATGATGGTGTCATAATTCGCCAATGCTTCTTGCGCAACCATCAACGCATGGCCGGTCCCACGTTGCTGTTTCTGCAAAACAAAACCAACCCCAGAAGACGCTACGGCTTCGCGAACGCGCGCAGCTTCATGTCCATTGATTGCGTAAACATCGTTCGCTGGAACCACCCTCGCCGCCGCTGCAATCACATGGGCGAGCAACGGCTTGCCTCCCACCTCATGGAGCACCTTGGGAAGTTTGGATTTAAGGCGAGTGCCTTTTCCGGCCGCCATGATTGCAATTGCAACGCGAGGAGTCACTCTATGGGAGGTCTTTTTGGATTTTGGCATTCGAGACAATATACCGCGAGATGGGCTTAACCTTCCGGGCGAGAACGCAAAGTATGAAGAAACCGTTGAGAGCAGCCTTCATGAACCTTCGTGTCCTTTGTGGTTCGCGCTTTCCTTGCCCTCTTGGACTAAACGGTTCGCGCAGCTGCCGATTCCGTTTTCTCTCGTCGAGACCGGCCATGCAGTTCCAGCAGGTCATGAGCGACTCGCGCACTGGCGTGGCGCGCAACTCCAGCTTCTTCCAGATAATCACCGAGTACCGGCGTTACACCCAATTTCTCGATTTCTCCCATGTCCGTCTCTATCTGCGAAGCCCCTCCGAGAGCGTATTTGGTCTGCAAATCCGTCGAGACGGGCTTGCGATTGATCAGTGCGTAATCAAAGATATTTGTCCCGGCATGGGCGTTCAAAGCGCGGATATGGTCAGCGGCGGTGCGGCCCAGGCTCTCGTTCGCCTGGGTCATCAAATTACAGACGTACACTCTTGCAGCAGCAGAATCGGCAATGGCAGCGGCGATTCCGCGCACCAGTAAGTTGGGGATCAGACTGGTGAACAAAGAACCGGGTCCAATCGTAATGACGTCCGCCCTCTTGATGGCCTCAAGGGTTTGAGGCAGGGGTTCCGGATCACTCGGAACCAGAACCAATTCCTTGATTCTCCCTTTGCTCGCAGTGATCCTTGTTTCTCCTCGCACACGGCTTCCATCTTCCATGACTGCTTCAAGTTCGATGTTGCAGGTTGTGGCGGGAAAAATGCGGCCGCGTGTCAACAGAATTTCGGATGAAAGTCGCACCGCTTCGGCAAAATCCCCGGTTATGGACGTAAGAGCCGCCAGAAAAAGATTGCCAAAACTGTGACCCTCGAGCCCAGGTCCTTTTTCGAAGCGATGCTGAAATAGTCGGGAGAGAAGAGTCTCGTCCTGCGATAACGCGACAATGCAATTTCTTATGTCGCCCGGCGGAAGCATATTAAGCTCTTTGCGCAGCCGGCCGCTGGATCCGCCATCGTCGCTGACAGTCACAACAGCTGATAGTTCAGCAATTTGAAATTTTTCTAGGACATGACCGCCGCCAGGCGGGACAACGTAACGTTTTAATCCTCGCAGCAGCGCCGAGAGACCTGTCCCACCCCCAATAGCCACGACTTTCAAGCCCGACTTGGCCCGGAGACCGTCGGCTGTTGCGGTTGTCGCGTCCTGCTCGAGGTAACTCATGAGCCGGATTTAGATGATCCTGTTGGGCACGCCGGGAGGGAACTCTTCGCCGGGGTCGGGATAAAGCAACTCGGTAAAGCGCGGATCTTCAACCAGGTTCTGAAAGTCTGAGTCGTTTCGCGCCTGAAACCTGAGAGCGGGATTCTGTCTTATGGCCTGATCCAGATTCTTCAGTGCTTCTTCCACGTGGCCGGTTAGACAATTCAACGCCGCCAGCCCGTACGCCACGTAGTCCGCCTTCGGAACCTGTTTTGCCAGATTCTCAAGGTGCTCACGCGCACTCACATAATCGCCAAGGTTAAGCAAAGAAATGGCGTAATCGTAGTGCTCTTCAGGGGACTTATACTGATTCGTAGTTCGCTCGAGCTGTTGATTGCAAGCGCTTAAGTGGACTGACGCCCGGTCAGCCAAGTCTTTGGCCGCGCCCGAGATAACCTTTTGGAGGTGGCCTTTTGCCTTGTCAAACTTATGCTCCTGCATGGCGCGCAAACCTGCCTCATAGTTTTGCACAGCCTGTGCAAAAGCCGGATCTTCCGTACGCGATTGTTTGGATGTGGTCTTCTTAGCCATTTGTAAGATTTTCCCTGTCCTTGGCGTAAGTATGCCTCTTTTCTTTGGTTTGGGCGATGATGACATAGACTTTGCTAGAAGTATCTCTCCGACCGCGTGAACTCCATTTCGCATGAGGTCACTGTATCTATAAAGCCGGGCTGTGGATAAGTGTCATCATTCCCTTTGGCGCTCCGCGCCTTTGACTGCTTTACGCGATGTATACAGTCCGGGCTAATTAATTGACGCCGCCGTAGCCAAGCTTACATCTTTCCAATCCCCGCTAATGATTCCTTGGCGGATTTGGCTGGCGGTCTTGCCCTTTTGATGCATTAAATAGGAGTAATAGACTTCCTTAAGACAGATTGAGCATTTCGCTCCGTGTGTAGTTTCAAAACAGCTATGCAGGCTCTTGTGGCCTATCCGGTCGCAATAACAGTAACAAGGCTGCTGATGCAGAACTGCCGGGATTTTGGCGGCCAACTCGTAAGCATGCGTCTGATAAGGGTATTGCGCATCCTCACCCCAGAGCTGGTCAGCCGACAGGATTGCCGGTAATTTCGCATTCTTTCCCGGCGGCGCAGCGTTATAAGCAGGCATCTTTTCCCCGGTCTCCTCTTGAGTCGCCGCCCAGGGAGCCGACACTGCCAGCGTGACCAAAAAAAGAAGCCCCAAACTGAAACCGCGTTTTCGCATAAAAAGCCTCGACCGCTGTCTATTGTAACCTGAATTCCGCGCCAGCAGGGAGGCCGAGAGGTCCGAGAAACGCGACCGTGGATGACCACTCACCCGCCGCGTCGGTATAGAATTGGGTAAATGTCAGAGCAGGGAAATCCTCCCGAAGCGTCATCAACCGTGGTCGAGAAAGCCCCCGCTCGACCGATCATATCTGCCTGGCTGCGAGACCTCATCGTCGCTCTCGCTATTTCGGCTTTTATCATTATCTTCTTGTACCAGCCGGTGAAAGTTGAAGGCACGAGCATGATGCCCTCACTCGATGACCAGGAGCGCATCTTAATCAATAAGTTTGTCTATCGCTTGGAATCCATCCAACGCGGAGACATTGTTGTTTTCCGTTATCCGCGTGATCCTTCTGAAAGTTTCATTAAACGCGTGATCGGATTATCCGGAGATCGCATCCGCATTGATGCGGGGAAGGTCTTCGTGAATGGAACAGCGATTGACGAAGACTACGTTCCACTCGCCTACATTGACGAGCGGTCTTTCAAGACAACAGTTGTGCCGCCCGGATGCTATTTCGTATTGGGAGACCACCGAAGCTTATCGAAGGACAGCCGGGAGTTCGGCCCAGTGAAGGCGAGTCTTGTTTACGGGAAAGCCGTCTTCGGATACTGGCCGATGGATAAGTTAGGACGGTTAAAGTAAGCCGACGCGAACCCATTCCCGCTGGCGCGTGAGAAATTGTCAGATTTTATTTTCGATCGCTACGATGCGAATTCCAGCAATGCGAAAATATAAATCCATAAGAAAAGCATGAAGTGCCAATACCACGCCGTGACGTCCACCACAATATGTCTGGACTCCACTGGACGATGAAAGAAGTAAATCACCAGTGCATAGAGCAGAACCAGAATGCCTCCCGTGAGATGAACCGCGTGCGCCGCGGTGAGCAGATAAACAAACGAACTGCTCGTTCCGGAAGACAAGTAAAACCCTCTGAGAAGTAGTTCCCGCCAAGCCATTCCCTGTCCAAATAGAAACGCGATTCCGAGGGCAGCAGTGCCCGCCAGCCAGGGGAATCCTCTTTCTCGACCGATCGAAACACCTGGTATGGATCTAACCGGCGCCAGTGCGACGTCGCGCGCAAACCGCCTTCGCGCCATTTCAATTGTCAAGCTGCTGGCAAAAAGAATGAGAGTGTTGATGAGGAGCAGGTCGGTCGGTAAAGACACCTTGATCCAGTCTCTGACGTAGGAATTGCTGCGTTCGTCGAATGTCGCGGACGCATGTCTGATCAGAAATACAACTGAGATGATCGTGAACACCATCATGATCGAGATGGTCGCGCAGAGCAAACCCAATCGAGCGCGGTGCAATCGCCGGTTGTAATCAGAAGAATCGCCGTCCCGGTGGCCATCGCTGCCTCCGTCATAACTTGGAGGGGGCGGAAATCCTCCACCGCTGTCACCGATAACCGGCGATTCATGAGTAATCGTGAATGAAGGGGAAGCCATCAAGTGCATTGTATTAAAGTAGAGGCTGGACGGCCATTTAGTCGCTCCAGCCAAAGATTCTCGACACCTTCGGTCTTGATTCGCGAAATCGACGAATTCAAAGTGCTGGATTTCATTTATCTTAATGACCGCGCCTCTGGCAGCGCCAACAGGAGCTAGCAATTCATGACGGGTCTTGGATTTGTTTACAATGCAGCTTCACATGTTCTCTTCGCGGTTTGTCTTCTAACCACTTTGTCTTTTGCGGCGAGTGATCCGAAAGTTGACGCCGGGGAGAACGTGTTCAAGTCTCACTGCATTTTGTGTCATGGGACCGACGCGACCGGGAACACGGCACTTGGCAAACAATTAAAGGCCCGCAACCTCCGTTCCGCAATAGTGCAGAAAAAGACCAATGCCGAGTTGAAGCATATTATTACCGCAGGAGAAGGAAGCATGCCTGCGTTTTCGGCGCAATTATCGAGCGCACAGATAGATGAAGTGCTAGCTTATGTGCGGCAAGTGGGTAAATCGAGAAAATAACTGCCCGGTGGAACTTGCGACGAGCTTTGGCGAATAGGGGACTCAACATGACATTCGTTCGACGAGCGATGACCGGATCCTTGGCGTCACTTGTGCTCCTAGCTTCCTTCTGCACAGCGGCGGATGCAGGTTCGTCTGCTGTGCCAGACACGGCATATCGCGACTCCTTCGAAAAGTGGAAGGCCGAACTCGTCGAGGACTTGAAACAAAACTGGCTGCCATTGGCGGGATTGTTTTGGCTCAAGCCCGGCAGTAACACTTTTGGGAGTGATCCGGGAAATCAAATTGTTCTTGCCGGCCTGCCCGCTCACGCCGGTTCATTTGAATTCAATGGCCAGGTTGTGACGGCGAAGGTTTCCCCAGGAGTTGACGCGAAAATCGCAGGAAAAGCTGCGACCAACGCGGAATTGCAATCGGACGCCTCCGAACACCCCACCGTGCTTGAAATCGGCAGCCTTCGCATGCACGTAATCAAGCGTGGCGAGCGCATCGGCATTCGCGTGAAAGATACTAAGAGTCCCGCTGTCGAGAAGTTTCATGGATTAGTTTTCTTTCCGCTTGATCTCAATTACCGCGTCACCGCTACCTGGGTACCCCTCACGGGAAAGAAAACGGTGGATGTGCCGGACGTCCTGGGAGACATAACCCCCACGCCAGTGACGGGCGAAGTTCACTTCAAGATCAATGGCCAGGAAGTCAGTCTCACTGATTTGGGAGGCGACCCCTCAAAGGGTCTTTTCTTTGTCTTCAACGACCTCACCACTAAGGCCGATACATATCCAGGTGGACGTTTTCTCGATACCGACCCAGTCGCGAATGGCACCGTCGTCCTTGACTTCAATCGCGCGCATAGTCCGCCCTGCGCCGTCACGCCTTACGCCACCTGTCCGCTTGCGCCCAAAGAAAATCGTTTGACCGTCGCGATTCCAGCGGGCGAAAAGTACGATCACAAGAACGCGCATCACTGAGGCCGCGCTTCAAAATTATTTACAAATTGTCATTCCGAACGGGCGTAGCCCGGAGGAATCTGCCGTTACCCGATTTTGAATCCTGGTAAGACTTAAGAGATCGGA